>JAVWJF010000228.1:0-4140 GCA_036639195.1 Longicatena sp. | reverse complement strand
TCCGCTTCCTTTTGACTCATTTTTCCAGAAGCTAAAGCATTTGCAATTTCTTTCTCTAATTTTAGTATTTTAGTCTGAGTATTTTTGCTATATTTACTCATATTTAATCCTGCAACTTGTTTAACAAAATCGTTTAAGCTCTGTAATGTATTTTCGTCTACAGATTCATTAGGTTTTGTATTAATACTAACTAAAGATTTTATCGCTAAATCTAGTTTTTTGCATATATCATCAATATCTTTTTGATTTATACTTGTTTCTGAGAGAGCCTTTAATGATTCGGCTTTAATCAATGAATATGCCTTCCAAGAATCTTTTGTATAGTTTTTATTTGTTCTGTCTTTATTATCATTATACAATGCTGTAAGACTAGATACATCTACACGTTTTTGTAATGCGTTAAATGCTTTCGTTAATGCATCGCAAAGTTGTTTTAACTGATCTGCATTCACATCCGCATTGTTATTTACTGCATTCTCTAATGCCTGTTTCGCATTTGCATAAGCATTCCAAGATGATGTAGTAAATTGTTGTTCATTCAATTGTTTATCCTTCATTTCTTGAAGTAGTCCTTTACCTGTACTTACATCAGCTCTAGCTACCAATTTTGTAATTGCAGTTTGCAATGCTTTATTAAGCTCATCCACTTGTGCTTGTGTAACAGTATTGCTATCGATTGCTTCAAGTGCTTTTTCATATAGGTTAGATAAAGGTTGATAGCTTGATGTTGTAAATGCTTCTTTGTCGATTGCTTTTACGTTTGCTATTGTTTCAGCCAACGCACTCTTATCAACTTCTACAGCATCTGCTTTCACTAATTTTTCTTTCGCATCACGAAGAGAATTCAACGCATTATCTACCGCTTTTTGATCTACATCGCTATTGTCTTCGACAATTGTTACTGCATTTTGAAGTGCTGCTTTATAGGTAGCCCATGAACTTGCAGTATAATCAAATTCTTTCAAAGACGCAAAGGAATCAATCAAGTCACTTAGTGCACTTGTATTTCCACGATCTACTAATTTTTCATCTGTTTGTTTGTTTTGAAGTTCCAAAACTGCTTCCGCAATACTTTCTTTAGTTCCATCTACAAACAACGCTTTTACTTGATCAATATATGCTCTTAAGTCTTTTGCGCTACTTGTAGTTTTCTTAGCGTATACTTCTTCTGCAGCTGTAATCGCATCTTGAAGTCCTTTTGTATCCACAAGAAGTTTTTCAACATCTTTTAACTCTTCTACCATTGCTGTAATTTGTTCTTGTGTTTCTACTTGATCTAATAAAGCAAATGCTTTCTTTTGTGCATCTTTAAATGCTTTTTTAGAATTTGCAGTCACATTCGTTAAATCAACCTCGTTTAATTCAATTAAACGATCGATCAATGCTGAAGAATCTACTAAGGATGGAGCTGTTTCATCTTGATATCCAAACACTTCTACTTCTACGATATGATTTGTTTTACCCGCACTTGAACCATGCATGTACACACGTACATAGCGTGCACTGTATGTTTTATCAAGTACAAAGGATTTACCACTTGCACTTTCTCTGTAGGTACTATCTTTGCCACTTCCAAATCCATGAACGTTATCACTATCAGAGTTATAGATTACATCAGATTCTTTAAAGTCACTTGTTTTTGATAATGCAATGACACTACCTTTGTATGTTCTACTATCCGCAAAATAGCGATATAAGTTAATTTTTTCAACATCACTTATTTTACCTAGATCGATTTGAACATAAGCAGATTCATCTTTATTATCAGCTCCAAAATCAGCATAGCTATTTGTGTCCTTACCACCATTTACTATATTTGATAATGGTTTATCTGTATTGACTGTGACATCGCTTCCATCTTTAGTCCATTTACCTGTTACATTTTTATTTAATGCAATATTGGTTGCTTCAACTTTTTCACCAAAGACTTTTACATCACCAATGGTCATAAACTTGTTTTCATTTTCAGCTTGCCAATGGTAAGATTTTGTACCACTAATGCGTACAAATGCAGCTTTTACTGGAGTAAATGTAATTTCTGTAGTTCCACCATTTCCTTTTTCATTTAAGGTTTCATCTTTAAATGTTTCTCCCTCTGCAACTTTTGTCCATGTTGTTCCATCTTCACTTACTTCGATTGTATAATCTCGTAAGTTACCTGTGCATTTCCACATGTTTTCAACGGAATCATAGAAACGTTTCGTATAATCGAAGCGATCAATCATATAAACGCCATTTAAATCAATTGTTACTGAAGGATTTCCTACAGCAATTCCACTCGTTGCTTTTGTGCTTGTCCAGAATGTTGTTGGATTGTTATCGAAGATATTTTTGATATCTCCTTCACTGGTTCCACCTTCTACTGTTGCGCTTAAATTTGACAGAGGTTTACGATCTGTACTTGGATTTGCTAATTCCTTAACTTCATCATAGCCATATCCTAAATCATATACTTGTAAATCAATGGTAGCTTGTTTTCCTGCTTCTCCAACAATTGTGTTGGATTTTTTAATCATATAGTCTTTATTCGCTGCACTATAAGCAGAGCTATCCAATTCACCATCAATATATAGTTTTAACATGCCATTGTTTTCTTTAACTGCACAAATTGTATGTTTAACGCCATCATTTACAGCGATTTTGCTAGTCGCACGTGCGTCTTGCATTTGAATATATGCTTTCCCTTGTTCATCGATACCAAGTGTATATGCGTCTGCTTGTGAAGCAACTACCATATTGTTTTCTGTAGTAGTAATACCAGCCGCTACACTATATGAACCATTTCCTTCAAGTCCATTTTCAACTTGTGTTGTTTCGCTTACATCTGCTTTTGATACCACCACATTATTTTCATAATAGGTAATACTTGTTGCTTTTGTTGATGCTTTATTACCAGCTAAATCTTCAATATCAGATGCACTTACTTTTAAAGTTGTTCCCGATTTAGGTGCTTCTGCAAGTAAGATATCATAGGTAATACGGTCTGCACTTTTTGAAATTTTAGAAATTTTTTGTCCTTCGACGCGGAATAATTTACCATTTACTTTTTCATCAAACTTCACAGTGATCGTTTTGTCACCATCTGTACTAATATTAGTAATTGTTGGAGCTTTTGTATCTTCTTTTGTTGATAATGACCAAATGCGTGTTTCTCCTGGTTGTAAGGTAATAGTTACTGTATCACCATAGTTCAATGTTTGATAAGCATCATCTGCACCATCTGGCATATTGTAGCTATGAATGGTTGTTTTGATTATTGTCTTACCATTTAAACTATCAGCTAAACCAATATTTCTATCCAAAGTAAATGTAATCTCTTTAGCTTTTGAATCTGGATTACGCATAGAGATGATACCCTCTTCTTTATCCCAAGCAGAGAATCCATATGCATTATATGTTCCTTTTTGGCTAATTCCGCCTAACACAACTCCTTCAGCAGGGTTTTTACCAATCATCTTCGCATTCTTAAGAATATGGAAATTCTCTTCTGCCCATGCCAAGAATTCACCAGTTACTTCATATTTCCCATCTGTCATAATAGAATCAGAATAGTAAAGTTCCCAGAAACCAGTACCTCTTGTAGACATCATATATAAATAGTTTGCGAATTGTTCATCAGTCATAGAATTCTTTGTAATTCCAGTTCCCTCAGTACCATAAATTGGGTCATGATTATAAAGATTTGCCAATGGGAATTGGAATTGATGGTTCTTAATAAAATCATAGTATACAGCTTCACGATAAGTTAACATTGTATCCATTTTATTACTAAGTGGCCCAACATCACCACGATCATGTGTACATTGTAACCATACACTATTTGCCCATTGTAAGAACCAAGGACTTGGGTTTACATAACAAGTCAATGATAACCAAAGATTCTTTATACCATCTTCTTGTTCGGATTGTCTTGCACGTTCAAAGATATCAATCCAACCTTCCCATAAGTCCGTTACATGATACATATGGTTGTATCCACCAGTCATATGATTATTTGCGTAGCCTGGTACTCCATCTGTTGCTGGAAATGAATTGTATTGGGAACGATCCGCAAATCCATCCCACTTCCAATAGTTTACATCGTATTTTTTCTGCCAATCGACGGTCATATCTCCAAAATTCTTAAGATATGTACGATCC
>JAVWJF010000227.1:0-4195 GCA_036639195.1 Longicatena sp. | reverse complement strand
ATAATCGGATAAATCATAGCATTTTTTACTTTCGTCCTAACACGATTATCCTTTTCATATTGTATTGCCATTGTTTTTGCTACTTTTTCCATCTGCCCACTAGCTTCTCCGGAACGATACATATTAATCATTAATTCAGGGAATGCCTTTCCTTGTTCTTCCATTGCAAATGACAAGGTTAATCCTTGTTGTAGTTTACGATAAATGTCTGTATAAATTCTTTTTATTTTAGGATTTTCTTCCCTTTGCAAAAGGATGGATATTGCTCGTATTAAACTTACCCCTGAACCAAGCATAGCCCCTAACTGTCTAGAATAGTCTGCTAGTTCTTTCAACTTCATCTTATATTCATTTTGTTGAACACGTGTAACATCTTTAAAGCTAATCAAATATAAACTCTCACTACGCAGTAAAGAGACAAGCTGTTTTTCATTATCTGCTTCACGCTTGCCTTGTATTTTTTTTGCTTCCATGTCTCTAGCTATGTATTTATATAATGCCATACTCATTCACCTCTTTTTAAATCAGACCAAAAAACATTAAATATGAGTGAATAATTTCATTTCCATATAGTAATGATACCATAATTCCTACCGATAGGTAAGGTCCAAACGCCATATAACAGTCTTTTTCCGTCTTTTTTCGCAATAATAAATAGATTGCATAGCCTCCACCTAACAGTAAAGACACAAAAGTTGCGAACAATGTCAATTTCCAACCTAATAAAATCCCACATACCGCTATTAGCTTGATATCTCCGCCACCAAAACAATCTGGAATACATCTCGTTAATACATACATTGGTAAACTTACACTAAAGAAACCAACAATTCTATCTATGACACTTACATCCGTTTGTACAAACAACATCCCAATGATTGGAATAAACAACATTAGCACCAAACCATTTGGAATTTCCATTGTATCAAAATCAATCATAGTGATTGCAAGTAATATTACAAACAGTATAAACACAAACAAAGCTTCTAATTGAAAAGGATATTTCCAGAAACAGAAAACTGCAAATATCCCCCCAATGCATTCAATCACCGTATCACGCATTGGAATTTTAGCCCCACAATATCGACATTTCCCTCTTAAAAATAAATAACTAAAAATCGGAATCAAATCCATCCATTTTAATTCATGTTTACAATTTGGACAAAATGATCTTCCTTTTGCAATCGATAATTTCTGTGGCACTCTCCAAATTACCACATTAATAAAGCTTGCGATACAAATCCCAATGAAAAAGGAATATGTATAAAAGATAAAGTAAATTCCTTCCATAATACTCCCCTCTCTAGTTTTTAAAGTAGAAAGCCTCTAGCTTAGTAGAGGCTTGAATCTTATTTTTAAGATTTAGGTGTAGTTGTAGTTGGATATGTAGTTTCTGTATCTGTTGTAGCTCCATCTGAACCAACAACCTCTTTATTCGCAGTAAATGTATACGTACGATCGTCTTTTGATTTTACAGTAATAGCACATGATTTAAGATTGTATTTAGTATCAATCGTAGAATCTTGTTCCACAGTACATGACATTGCTGTAATAAGATCTGTCTCCCCAATTTCCTTATTGATATCTGCTGCTTTTAACTGACTACGACCTGTAGCAACACCTCTTGCATTTTCAGTCGCAACGATTGTGTTTGCTCCTAAGAATCCATTACGTGCTTCTGCGATATATTGTTGATCTTGTGCCTTACTGATATAACCTAGAACTGCTGGTACCGCAAGAGCCAATAGGATACCCATAATTACTAATACAACAATAATTTCAACTAATGTAAAACCTTTCTTGTTTTTTCTTAAGTTCTTAATCATTTCTTTTCTCTCCTTTATTTCATATGCAGAAACTGCATACCTTTTCATGAACTAATTATAGCACAATCAATACATCTGTGTAGAAAAATTTACATTAAATTGTAAAAATTCTCCTTATCTTATGCAATTCCTAGTAATTTATGACGAATGTGTGACTATTTTTGATATTTTCTTGTTACCTATCTAAAATGATACATACAAATCCCCGACGCTACTGCGACATTTAACGACTCGAATGTCTCCATTTCGATGAAAACTTTTTGATCTGCACAGTCCAAAATACGCTTGCTGACACCACTTCCCTCATTGCCAAACACCAATGCAATTTCACTTGGTTTTTCTACTAAAGACATGGGTTTTCCATTTTCAAGTGCTGTAGCGTAGATAGGAATATGTTGTTCTTGTAGGTACTGTATAACCTCTTCCATATCTTTTCGTAATACTGGAAGATGGAAGAGGGCTCCTTGTGTGGAACGTATTACTTTTTCATTGTAAACATCTGCACAGTGCGTTGATAAAACAACGCTGTCATATCCAAACGATAATGCAGTGCGTATAATGGTTCCCACATTACCTGGATCCTGCACGTCATCTAAAATGACGATATGCTTCCCTAAGTCTTCTGTAGAAAGTGTTGGATAATGACATACTGCCATAACCCATGTACCAGATTTGCTATCACTTAGTTTCTTCAATATTTCCGGTGTTACTTCATAGCTTTCATACAGGTGATATTTACAAGTATGGGACTGTTCCACAATGATCACATCGATCAAGCCAGCCTTATGTGCTTCTTCAATCAAATGTTCTCCTTCAATTAGAAATTTTTGATCTTGCTCGCGATGTTTTTTTTCTTTATATTTTGCCCACTGTTTTACTCTTGCGTTCGTTAATGAATTGATTTCCATACATGTACTCCTATTCTTTTTGTTTATGATATCACATAAGAAAGGTAAAGTCATCGGACTTTACCTCATTGTTTATTTTAATACGCCTGCACAACGTTCACATAAACCATCTTCTGCATGTGAATCGCTGATATTCCAGCAACGTGGACATACGCTACCTTCACACTTCTCTACAGAAGCCTGACATACTTCGTATGCTTGTAGTTCATCTACGCTGAAAGATACCTTAGACACAATTAACCACTGATGGAATTTATTTCCACAGTATGTATCAATAAGTTTACGATCTTCATCACTTACATTTACTAAAACATGCGCTTCTAAAGATTTACCGATCACTTTTTCTGCACGCGCTTCTTCTAATGCTTTGAAGATATCAGAACGGATTGCCATCATACGTACCATATCTGCTTTGATGCTTTCTCCATCTTCTACATGTTGTGTTTCAGGGAAGCTTCCTAAATGGATACTTTCTTCTTCTGCATGGAAGAAATCATTCACTTCTTCTGTTGTATGCGTAAGAATTGGTGCCCATAAACGAACAAATACATTTACCGCATGATAAATAACTGTCTGTACTTGACGACGTCTAATATCATCCTTCTTTTCGATGTACAGAATATCTTTTGTAAAATCTAAGTAATACGCAGAGAATTCATTTGTCATCAATGTTGTTAACATACTTGTCACATCCGCAAAACGATATTCTTTGTATGCTTTTTGTACTTTTGTATTAACATCGTCCAAAAGTGCAATCATATGTTTATCTAACAATGGAAGAGTCTCCACATCTTGTAAATCTGCTGTTTGGAAATCTTCTGGGTGAATATTTGCCAATAAGAAACGGAATGTATTACGAACTTTACGATAGTTCTCAGAAATCTGTTTCATGATTTCATCACTCATACTACAATCTGCTTGATAATCTACACTTGCTGCCCATAAACGTAAGATATCCGCACCAAATTTCTTTGTAATTTCTCCTGGCGCTACCGCATTCCATTGACTCTTAGACATTTTCACGCCTTTTCCATCCATGACAAACCCATGGCTTAATACCTGTTTGTATGGAGAATGTCCATGCACTGCAGTCCCTACAATTAAAGAAGAGTTAAACCAACCACGATATTGATCACTTCCTTCAAAATACAAGTCTGCTGGATATCCTAAATTGTTCGCAATCATAGCACCTGTATGAGAAGAACCACTGTCAAACCATACATCCATAGTATCGCTTTCTTTATAGAATACACCATTTGGTGAAGCGGCATTTGCATACCCTTCAGGAAGAAGATCTTTGGCTTCTTTTTCAAACCAAATGTTAGAACCATGTTCTTCAAATAGTTTTGCGACATGATCAAATACAACTTGATCCATAATTGGAGTATCATCTTCCCCATAGAAAATAGGAATTGGAACACCCCAAGCACGTTGACGAGAAATACACCAATCTCCTCGATC
>JAVWJF010000226.1:3239-4231 GCA_036639195.1 Longicatena sp. | reverse complement strand
CCGCCGTATACGGAACCGTACGTACGGTGGTGTGAGAGGACGATAAATAAAATAATTATTTATCTCCTACTCGATTATGGAAATTTTGATACAATATACATCTGCGCAAGATTGTGTATGATTTTTATATTTTACTTCTAAGCACCTGAAAAAAATACCTTATTTATCTTCCCTTAATTTTAACAAGGGAAGATTTATCATATGGTACACTTGAATTGTAAAAGGAGGAATGTATGAATATCAAAAACGATATATGAGTGGGGAGTAAGGAGAACTAAATGAAGTCTACAAAAGAAAATTATTACATTAGGATTATTTTGAAAATTCTTCTTGAACGAGAAATTGTTGCAACGAGTGAGATTGCACAAATGATATCATTATCTGAAAAAGCAACTCGTAATAAACTTGAACATATTCAACAATATCTTTTAGAAAATGATTTGGGTTTAATTGAAAAGAAACCTCGTATCGGTCTTAAACTGAAAGTTGATGAACAACAAAAAGAAAAGATACTACATATCATTCACCAAAGTGAACATGTAAATATTGGCTATAACAGTACAGAGAGAACTAGAGAAGCTCTTCGTATCATGTTTAAGTTGATGCCAAGAGAAAGCATTACTACACAAAATTTGGCAGATGATCTTTATTTAAGTACACCCACCGTTTTGAAAGTTATTAAAGATTGCGAAGAATGGTTGAAGCCATATCATGTGCAAATTATCAATGAACGTAACCGTGGATATGCATTGGGGTGTGAAGAAACAAATTATCGCATTGCCTTAAAGGATTATATGATGGGAAATGGGAATATGGAGGAAACAAGAAAAAATACACAGTACTTCTTCTCCAATATCGATATAGACCTTATTAAAAAAGCGATTATAGAAACAGAGAATGAATGGAATTATCGTTTTACAGATACCTCATTCTATGAGATATTGATTTATTGTTGTTTGGCGTATCAACGTAAGGATTTCAGTATTCCAGCG
>JAVWJF010000226.1:0-3229 GCA_036639195.1 Longicatena sp. | reverse complement strand
AAGACCAGGAAATTCTAGAGCGTTATAATGAATATCCATTTACCATCGCTATTTTTAAGAAGTTACATGATAAGTTACACGTAATATTTTCAAATGAGGATGTTTTGTTTCTTGCGACACAAATTTTATGTTCAAAATTCATAGGGGTAGATAACAGCGATGATGTAATATCTAATATCTCAAAATATGATCAAAAGATATTAGATTTTATAGATGAAATGCTTTTGAATTTAGGACATATTCTTGAAGTTGATCTAACGAAAGATAAAAAGTTAAGAGAGAGCTTAATCTTCCATTTAAGACCTACAATCTTTCGCCTTCGATATGGTTCGCCACAATCAAATTCTTTGGTGAATTTTATTAAGAATGAATATAAAAATGTATTCCGTGCAGCATGGTCCATATCCATCATGTTTGAGAAATATTTTGGCTTACAGATTACAGAAGATGAATTAGGATATATCGTACTATATATTCAATCTTCACTTGAAAGAAGAGACCATAATTATAAGGCGGTATTATTAGCAGAATCGAATTTAGGGCACGCACAACTATTGAGTGAACGTATTCATAAAATGGTTCCAGAGATTGGAAAGCTAGATGTCATAAGCCATCATGATTTTAAACTGTATGAACATATAGAGGCAGATATCATAATTACATCTACACCACTCATTGAAAAAGATAAACGAATTGTTGTAATTCCAAATTTATTAAGCGAAGGTGGTATTCGAACTCTACGAAATTTCATGGATCATTTAAACTTAAGAAAGAGTGAAGATAAGAATCCATTCGCTCCAATTTGTTTCCAATTATTCTCACCTGAACTTATTTTCATGCATCAATCCTTTGCGTCTAAAGACGAAGTGCTTCAATACATGTGTGAACGTATGGAATCAAAAGGATATGTAACCGCAAGATTTTATGATTCTGTTATGGAACGAGAAAAAGCGACAACAACAAGTATTGGTAATCAAGTTGCTTTACCACATGGCGCAATGGGAGAAGTAAATGAAAACCATGTCGCTATTGCGATACTTAATGAACCGATTTTATGGGATGATGATGAAAAAGTAGATGTGATTTTCTTATTAGGATTTAAGATGGGAACACATGAAGAAATAAAACGTATTTTATAAGCAATACATTGCGTTAATAGAAACAGATGAAAAAGTAAAAATTATTCGTAGTAAAACATCAAATATTGAACTGTATCGTTATTTGATACAGTAGCAGGAGGAAAATATATGCAAGTTATAGATGTATTAGATGAAAGAATTATTGATTTACATGCACAGGCTAAAAATAAAGAAGAAGTATTGACATATTTAGCAACAAAATTAAAAAAGGCTGGATATATTGGTGATATCGAAGAGTTTAAAAAAGATATTTATCAAAGAGAAAGTGAAGGCTTGACTGGTATTGGTAATTATATCGCAATACCACATGGGAAAAGTGATTCTGTAACACAAGTAGGAATTGCGATAGCAAAATTAGAGAATGAAATAGAATGGGAAACCTTGGATGAAAAAGGAGTTCGTCTAGTGTTCTTATTTGCCGTATCAAATGACCATGAGTACGCAAGAAATCATATGTTGTTGTTGGCCGATATCGCAAGACGTTTAGGAAATGATGAAGCCGTTGAACAACTGTTAAAGGTTACTACGGTAGAAGAACTGAAAAAAGCATTTATTTAAAAAATACCATATTTATCTTCCCATTGTATTCATGAAGGAATAAAAAAGTGCCGTTTTAAAAAGCCCATTATTAATCCGTAGAAGGAATGATCTTCCTCTACAATATAGATAGACGAAGAGAAAGGAGACATAGTATGAAGATTGTTGCAGTAGCAGCGTGTACCTCAGGAATTGCGCATACGTATATAGCGAAAGAAAAACTAATTCGTGCGGCGGAAGCTCTAGGTCATAGCATCCATGTGGAGACACAAGGTACCATTGGAACAGAAGATGAATTGAGTGCTGAACAGATTAAACAAGCAGATGTCGTGATTTTTGCGATCGATATTGCGATTACTGGCACAGAGCGATTCAAAGATAAAAAAATAATTCAGGTACCAACAAATGTGTGTGTAAAAGCACCAAAACAATTATTACAAAAAATAGAAAGTGAACTTGAAAAATAGGAGAATAAGTTTATGAAAAAGATGAAAATAGGGGCAGAATTAAAACGTCATGCATTAACCGCAATTTCTTATATGTTGCCATTGGTAGTGGCATCAGGCTTATTGATAGCAGTTGGAAATCTAATGGGTGGAGAAAACCTTACCTCATTAGACAATATGACAATTCCTAGTGCATTAACTTCATTAGGGGTTATGGGTATGGGATTATTACCATCCTTTATCGCAGGATATATTTCATATTCTATCGCTGATCGTCCAGGTATTGCGCCAGGGTTCTTGATGGGACAGATTGCTTCCTTCTTAGGTGCTGGTTTCCTTGGAGGAATGATTGGTGGTTATATCGTTGGTTATATTGCTCTATGGTTAAGAAAAACATTAAAGGTTCCGCACTGGGCAGAAGCATTGATGCCTATGATGATTATTCCAACATTGTCCGCAATCGTTGCAGGATTATTGATGTTCTTTGTAGTAGGTACACCAATTGTTTGGTTAACAGATGGACTTACAAACTTTATTACTGGATTAGATAGTTCTTCAAAAGGTTTATATGGGTTTATTATTGGAGCGTTAGGGTGTCTAGATTTTGGTGGACCAATTAGTAAGGTGCCAAACTTAATTTGTGATGGATTGTTATTAGAAGGGATTTTAGAGCCAGAAGCAATTAAAGTTTTAGCCGCAATGGTTCCTCCATTAGGCATCACATTATCATTGGTACTATCTATGTTTATGAAAAAGAAAATCTATACAAAAACAGAAGTAGAAAATATCAAAGTCGCATTCCCAATGGGATTATGTATGATTTCAGAAGGTGTTATTCCAATTGCGATGAATGACCTTATCCGTACGGTTATTTGTACAGCCACAGGGTGTGGAGTTACAGGTGCTGTAAGCTTTATGTTGAATGTAGGAAGCTCTGTACC
Source organism: Longicatena sp. (assembly GCA_036639195.1). GTDB lineage: Bacteria > Bacillota_I > Bacilli_A > Erysipelotrichales > Erysipelotrichaceae > JAVWJF01. The sequence continues at coordinate 166 of JAVWJF010000226.1, read as the reverse complement.
AAGTGGTGGAGTCTTCGTAATCCCTGCTATGACTGCGCCATTATCTGCTGTAATTGCTTTACTTGCAGGAACATGTGTCACTGCAGTTATGTTAGTTTTGATTAAGAAAAGAAAAACAGATAAAGATGATGAACCTGTGGAAGAAGTAGAAGAAGAAATGGACTTA
>JAVWJF010000225.1:0-4237 GCA_036639195.1 Longicatena sp. | reverse complement strand
ATCCTTCTGGAATCGCCGCAACTGCAAGGGATATAGACAACAACAACATATCAAAAATATCTCTTCCCTGTAACAAAGATACAACAAACATAGCGACACATATCACGACACATAACATCCCTAATATCTTTGAAAGATGAGCTAATCTCACCTGCAATGGTGTCATATCCTCATTTGTTTCATCTAGCATTTTGGCAATTTTGCCCACTTCGCTATCCATTCCACAACGTACTACAATTCCTCTAGCTTTTCCATATGTAACATACGTCGACATAAACACCATATTTCTTTGATCGCTGATATTAATCTCATTCTCGTATAATGTATCTGCTTCTTTTTCTACTGCCTCACTCTCACCCGTTAATGTACTTTCCTCTACTTTTAAATTGCTAGTAGAAAGTAAACGCATATCTGCTGGGATATAACGTCCTACTTCAAGTTCAACGATATCACCAACTACCAAATCTTTCGAATCAACTTCTCTTAAGAAACCATCTCGTATAACATACGCTTTGGGAGTAGATAACTTTTCCAATGCATCGATTGCTTTCTCCGCTTTATATTCTTGTATCACACCGATTACCGCATTCAACACAATAACAGTAATAATGATAATCGCATCTATGATTTCTTGAAGAAAGACAGAAATGATTGCGCCTATGATTAAGATGATTACCATAGGATCTTGAAATTGTTCAAACAACATCGCAAAAACTGTTTCTTTCTTCTTTTTTGTTAATTCATTCTTTCCATTCTTTTGAAGCCTTTGAAGTGCTTCTTGTTCACTCAGTCCTGTATTTAAATCACTATCATATTCCTTTACAACACTTTGTATATTCTTACGATAAGGCATACAATTCCTCCTTTGCTTAGTAAAGCCTATGTATAGAAACCTTCTCTATGCTACATTTGACAAAACTAGAGGAAATGGGACAAATCACGCAAAAAAAAGCAGAAACTTACGTTTCTACTCTAGTTAAGCATTGTTTTCTTCTTCATTTTTATAATTTTCTCATGTAGCATCTGTTCCATTTCACGAACAATAAAATCCACATCAAAATCATGTTCCATAAAAAGTTCTAAGTAAATTCTTTGAACAATTCCTGTGTTTGTATCGAATGCAACAAACGAACCACTAAATGTTTGCATAGATGGAAAATCTTCAATTGCCAATAAGGTATTTAACAAATTTCCACGAACACCCTCTACATCAAAAAGACAAGGACTCACAAGAACATTTACATTTCCTAACGATTTTCTAAACCGCTCAATATTGACATCATCTTCATGTGCCGCACTAATCAGTATCACATCACATGCATGTCTTTGAACATAGCGTTCAAAACGATACAACGTTTGTGTTGCGAACTGAGACTTTTGAAACATAGAATCATCAATATAATATAACTTCATAATTAACGGCGAGTAAAGAATGAAGGAATTCCTTCACGATCCTCTTCTTCCACAACTTCTTCTACAACTGGTTGTGGTGCGACAACTGTCTTAGGAACTGTAAACGTTGAAGCTTTTGTTGTTACTACTGGTGTTGGGATAGCTTCTTCAATACTATCGAAACCAGTCGCAATTACAGTTACAATAATGGAATCACCAAGTTTTTCATTGATGGCAACACCAAAGATTGCGTCAATATCATTACCTGCAGCATCTCTTACAAGAGCCATTGCATCTTCTGCATCAAATAAAGTAATAGATTCTCCACCTGTAATATTTACGATGGCATTACGTGCACCATTGATTTGTGCTTCTAATAGTGGAGATTGGATAGCTTTTTCTGCAGCCATTCTTGCTTTATCTTCACCTTCAGCCATACCAATACCGATCAAAGCAGAACCCTGATTTTGCATAATTGCACGCACATCCGCAAAATCTAAGTTAATAAGTGCAGGTACTGCAATTAAATCTGTAATTGTTTGCACTCCTTGACGAAGTACATTATCCGCAGCTTGGAAAGCCTCTGTTAAAGGTCTTCTTCCAATCACTTCAATTAAGTTATTATTAGAAACAATAATCAAAGAATCCACATACTGTTTCAATTCCGCAAGTCCTGCTTCTGCAGAAACCATACGTTTTTTTCCTTCAAATGTGAAAGGTTTTGTAACGATACCTACTGTTAACGCACCTTCTTCTTTCGCAATTTTTGCGAACAATGGAGCTGCACCAGTTCCAGTACCACCACCTAAACCAGTTGTAATGAATACCATGTCACTTCCTTTAATTGCTTCACGAATTTCATTTTCGCTTTCTTGTGCTGCGCGTTTTCCCATTTCTGGATCTGCACCAGCACCAAGACCCTTTGTAATTTCTCTACCTAGTACAATTTTATTTTCTACTGGAGAAATATTAAGTACTTGTAAATCTGTATTTGCAACAAAGAATTCGACACCTTTAACACCTTCTGATACCATGCGGTTTACGGCATTACAACCACCGCCACCAATTCCAAATACTTTTATATTTGCTACTTGCTCAAAATGTAAATCGTTCATGTTTATTCCTCGCTCTCTTCTATTTATCATTCAGCAAAATGCTTTTTAACTTCTTGGTAAATCCACCTTCATCGCTCATTACTTTAGGCGCCACAGCATTCAATGCTTTCTCAACGCTACTTGCATCTACACTAATACGCTCATCATGTCGAATGTTCTGTTGTTCTTTCCAACTATAGAATAATCCCAAACATGTTACATATGCACAATCCCTAGCACCAATCGTTTGTGGTACATAGCTTTGTGCAGGAGCATTCATTACGCTAATCTTCTCTGCAAGTGATTGTATTTCACAACCCTCACCAGTGATTAAATAACGTACATCACCACTCTCAATAATTGGCAAACATGTTTCATTCATCTTTTGGATCCATTCGTCGATCTTAGGAACTACAACTTCACATACTTGTTTCTCTGTAAGCTGTTTTTGTTCATTACCGCTAGACCATATGTAGATAACAGAATCTTTAGCATTCGCAGTATCAAATGTACAAGTGTTCTGAAGTAATCTAAAACTTATTTTATTTGAAAGTTGATATTCAATCTCAAATTCATGTAGCCAAGTTCCATATCCTTCAGGAATCACTTCGCTACTTACCAATTTTCCATGGGAGAACAAAGAAAGAGTTGTATCATCTCTTGATAAATTCACTAAGATTACAAATTTATCAACCGTCTGTTCAAACACTGCCGCTTCTTGCGCAACTGCATAAGAATCCAGACATATATCCATGATTTCCAATCCAGCCTTTTCTACACAACGTGCATAAGAATAGACGATTTCTTTATCCGCAAATAGTAAATCTACATTCATAATAAGAATATCACTAATCTCTTCCAAAGGCATCTTACGTGATGTAATTCCATTTGTGATGTATTTGATACATCCTACATTCACCAATTCCAGATCCGATTCAGGTTTAAACGTAATCGCTTGATTCAATCCCTTTTGGATATCACTTAAGCGAACACGCTTTGAACTTGCTTCTGGTACGATAGAGACTTTTTTATTATGACGAGTCACATGCACACTTGGAATCGACATCAATACACGATCAATGCGAAAACCTAATGCTTCTTCTACTTTTTTTACAGTTTTTATAATTGCATTGACCACCAGTTGTTCATCTTGAATCTCTTTGTGTTCAATACCCTTCACTTCTGTTTTTTCAACACGCAGAATATTAAAACGCGTCTCATAAAACTCGCCTACTACCATACGAATTTCATGATCTGCGATTTCCACGGAAGCATATATTTCCTTTTTATAGTCCATAAGGTTATACCCCCTTAGTATATTTTAGCTTTTTCATCTCATATATCATACCATAATTTGTGGTGTTTAAAAACATTTTCATGATATTTATATAAATTTTTTCTTTTTTTTAAAGCTCTTTCATTTCTTTGAAACAAAGAGAAGACATTTCATCTTCTCTTCAAATATTTTAGTCTTTATTTAATAACGATTTTGCTTCTGCACTTAAACCCTCATTTTCTATCTTTACCTTTTTAAATTTCGCATTATTTTTACGTTTTATAAATAAAGTAATCGTTGTAATAAGAAGCCCAACACTAAGCAAGGAAAGTACACAAATAGCAATCAAATATGTTTGGTTGCGTCCTTCCATTTTCTCTACATATGTTTGATAGGAATCCTGCGTAATCGCTGCGGCCTGTGAAAATAACTGCAAGCTGTTTTCTTTCTTTTCATATTGGTAATACACCATATT
>JAVWJF010000224.1:0-4276 GCA_036639195.1 Longicatena sp. | reverse complement strand
TCCAGCAATTAATCCTATGACTGCAGAAACCATACATTTGTTCATAATATCACTCCCATCACTACTAGTGTGGAAATAAGTAGATGCTCTATCCAAAGAATTCTAAAATTCTTTGTCTTAAAGTACTTTTTCTGACCTGACGATCCTCTATTTGAATTGCTCTTTCAAACACACTTGGATCACCTAGCATAACCAAACTCTTCTTTGCACGAGTAACTGCCGTATAAATCAATCGTTTCTGTAACATATGACGATAATCCGAAACAATTGGTAAAATTACGATTGGATACTCACTTCCCTGTGATTTATGAATAGAAACACAATATGCATGTGTAATATGATAAATTTGTTCACCTGCATATTCAACTATCACACCATCAAAATCCGCAGTAATACGATTGGTATGATGAATATCTTCATAACTTGGGATGATTTCTAGAATCGTACCTATATCTCCATTAAACACACCATCATCTGGTTGATTTTTCAACTGTAGTATCTTATCGTTTTCACGAAATGTTCGATATCCTACTTTTATTTCTTGTACGTGTCCACGAGGAGGATTGATCATTTTCTGTAACGCATTATTCAAAGCATCAATACCCGCTACTCCCCCATACATTGGGGCTAGCACTTGAATATCCTTTTCCTGATAGCCTTTTTCAAACGCATTAGAGACAATGCTCATTACCAAATCTTTGATTTCATAGTTCTGCGCATTAAAAAATGCTATATCTCCAGTATTGTTCATCACCTCTATATGTCCATCACGTATTTCATGTGCTAAGCGAACAACTCCACTACCTTCACTTTGACGAAAAATCTTATCCAATCTACTTAAAGAGAATTGTTTTGATTCAATAAGATCTTTTAAGACACACCCTGGCCCTACACTTGGTAGCTGGTCTTCATCTCCAATAAGTAGAATCTTGCGTACATTCTTAGAAGCTTTTACCAAATTATAAAAAAGCCACTGATCAACCATAGAAAACTCATCGATGATTAAAATATCATAATCTATTGGTTCTTTTTCATTTGCTTGAAATGTATTAGTTTCTAAATCCCACTTTAATAAGCTATGTAAAGTCATTGCTGATCCATTACTGAGCTCTGATAAACGTTTACTAGCTCTACCTGTTGGTGCGCATAGTGCAACTCTTTGTGTCGGCAAAAAAGTTCTACATAGTGCTAAAATTCCTTGTACAATTGTCGTCTTACCAGTACCCGGACCTCCTGTAATTATGGAGAATGAATCCTTGAAGAACGCAGTCATGGCTTGTTTTTGTTTCGTTTCATAATGAATATGATAACGTTCTTCAAGCTCCGTGATTTCCTCATCCATAGAAGAATCAAAAGAAATATCTTCTACATAAGGGAAATGATATAAAAAATTCGCGATCCCTTTTTCTGCGTCATATTGCGTATGATGATATATACGCCCATCTTCCAACATTACCAAACGTTCTTTTTGTAATTCATTCAAATAGTCATCCAATACGATTTCCACATCGAATTCTTTACGTAATCGTTTTGATAAAGTATCCTCACTTGTATAGGTATCACCATTTGCCATACAAATATCAAGAATACATGCAAGAACTGCAGCTTTCATACGATATGGATGATCACTGGCAAATGATAATTCTTTAGCGAGTTTATCTGCTGTTTTAAACCCAATTCCATCTACTTCTTCGATCAAACGATAAGGGTTTTCTTTCACTATAGAGGCAGCTCTTTCTCCATAGGTTGCTTCTAGTTTCATAATGTTCTTTACACTAATTCCATGTTGTGTAAAAAATACAATCGAATCATCTAAATTCTCATGATCATTTACACCATGCAGAATACTCTCTATTTTCTTATGATTTAATGATGGAATATCAATTAAAACTTCTGGGTTCTCTTTGATTTTTGCGATGGCATCATCTCCAAGAATTTGGACAATCATTGCGGCCGTTTGTTTTCCAATTCCAGGAAACAAGCTACTAGAAAAATAACGAATCAATGATGTTTCATCGTTCGGTTTCATTTTCTCATAAGCACTAACTTGAAACTGCATCCCATAACGCGGATGATCGATATATTCACCATGAAGTTCATAAATCACATCTTCATGTAATTCTCGAAAATATCCCGTAGCTACAAAATCTTCCTCATTTGCATCATAAGTTACAAATTTTGCTACACTATAACCACTTTGATCATTACGGAAAATCGTTAAAAGATGTTTTGCTTTTAATACTAAAGATTCACTCATTTATCATTCCTCAATTCATTATAAAAGCATTGCAATCATGGATATTGCATTATTTAAAAAATGAATGCCAAAAGGCACTAATATACTATTACTCTTTTCATAGCTAAATGCTAAGACAACGCCTAATCCAGCATATACAAACAAGTAGATAATATCACTGAAATCTCCAATGAGCAGTGTATCCACGAAATGTATAGAACCAAATAGTATGGAACTCACAATAATGGCAACTATGAAATTGGTTTTCTTTCGAAGGTAACCATATACCCCACCTCGAAATACACATTCTTCTACTAGTGGAGCCGCAATACAAGTAGACAATAAGGTGATCATTGGCACGACATTACTCGCTTGTCGAATGACCTCTTGGTTATTGCTACCATTTGAATTACTAATTAGGGATACAACCATCGATAAGGTAACGTTTACACATAATAAAACAACTGCCAATCCAATAATTAGCTTTATATTTTGTAATGGAGCTTCCTTAAATTTATTATATCCTTGTTTTATCACAGGCCACGCTAACAAAAGCGCAATCACAATAGTAAACACATAGGTAGCGATTTGTAATGATGGCAAAATCATTTTTGCATTTGGATCAATCGCTAATGTAATTCTAGATATTACAATTCCATAAACATACATGTAACCTACAAAATAATGCACTAAAAGAGCAATTACTCGTGGCAATGACAAGGCATGCACACGTTCCCTATTTTCCATCATGCAATCTCCTATTGATTCTATTTTGTAAACTTTCGCCTTTGATAAATACTTCTTCAATGACGCCTCCGCCAAGACACTCTTCATTTCTATAAAAGACCGCTTCTTGACCACATGTAACAGAAGAAACACCTTGTTCATAACGAACAAAAACAGTTGTTTCATCTACAAACCGAAGCACAACATCATGATCTTTTTGCCGGTATCTAAATTTCGCAGTACAATGAAGTTCCCCATTTGGTAGTTCTGATGAAAACCAATTTACTCCTGTTACAATACAACTATCTGTATATAACCAATCGGATTCATCGCCATTGGTCACATATAAAACATTTGTTTCAACATCCTTCCCTACAACAAACCAAGGGCCTTTATTTCCACCAATTCCTAACCCTTTACGTTGTCCAACCGTATAGTATAAAACACCACCATGTCTACCAACAACTTCCAAAGTTTCAATATCTACAATATCGCCATCTTGACAAGGAAGATAGTTTTGTAAGAATTCTCGAAAATTTCGTTCACCGATAAAACAAATTCCCGTTGAATCTTTCTTTTCAGAAACACTCTTTAAATTCAGTTTCTCCGCAATTTCACGAACTTCATGTTTCTGTAAATGTCCAATAGGAAATAAAGAATGTGCAAGTGAGTCTTGAGGTACTTGGCATAAGAAATATGTTTGATCTTTATTATTATCTGCACCACGTAACATTTTACTTTTTTCACCACTGTGATCTACTTGGGCGTAATGACCAGTTGCTAAAGTATCAAACCCTAATTTTTTCGCATAGTTCATAAAAGCATCAAATTTAATATATTTATTACATAAAATATCTGGATTTGGGGTTCTTCCTTTTTTATATTCATCTAAAAAATACGTAAATACATGATCCCAGTATTCCTTTACAAAATCCACTCTCAACAAAGGTAACTCCAATGCATCCGCAACTGCTTTAGCATCTAAATAATCTTGTTCTTGTGGACAAACATCATCTTGAATGGTTGGATTCCCTAAAATATCGTTATTCGCAAAAGAATCCCAATTACGCATAAAAGCACAGGTAACATCATAGCCCTGTTCTTTTAATATATATGCCGCTACAGCAGAGTCAACTCCGCCTGATAATCCTAATAGTACTTTTTGTTTCATACGTTCACCTACTTATACGTTGAATATTATACCATGGAATTGGTATAGATAAAACAGAAAAGAAAAAGACATCCATAAGGATGTCAATCACCTGGCAGCGTGCTATCTTCACTGAGGCAGGCCCAGCTATTGTCGCCGCTGAA
>JAVWJF010000223.1:0-4307 GCA_036639195.1 Longicatena sp. | reverse complement strand
AAGAAAGTTTTGGAAGGAACGCCTAAACAAGTTTTTTCAAAAGTTGAAAAACTTAAAAGTATAGGACTAGATGTTCCTTATATGACTGAGTTAAGTAAAGACCTTAAAGACGAGGGTATAGACATAGATGGTGATATATTAACTGTGGATGAGATGGTGATGAAATTATGTCAATTATAATAGAGAATTTAACGCATATATATAATGAAGGAATGCCATTTGCTAGCAAAGCACTAGACGATATAAGTTTGAATATAGAAGATGGAGATTTTGTGGGTCTTATAGGACATACAGGTTCAGGGAAATCGACGTTGATTCAACATTTAAATGGTATATTAAAACCTTCATCAGGTAAAATTTTAATAAATAATTTTGATATAACGGCTAAGGATTTGAATTTAACGGATATAAGAAAAAAAGTTGGAGTTGTATTTCAATATCCTGAGTATCAATTATTTGAAGAAACAATCGCAAAAGATGTTAGCTTTGGACCTAAGAACTTTGGTGTAAGTGAAGAAGATGCATATCTTCGAGCAAAAGAGATTATAAAAATTGTAGGCATGGATGAAAGCTACTTAGAAAAATCTCCATTTGATTTATCTGGTGGACAAAAAAGAAGAGTCGCAATCGCTGGTATTTTAGCAATGGACCCAAACGTATTAGTACTTGATGAACCTACAGCTGGATTAGATCCACAAGGTGCACAAGATATGATGGCACTCTTTGTACGTATGAATAAAGAATTCAAGAAAACAGTTTTAATTGTTACGCATGATATGGAACATGTTCTTCATTACTGCGATGAAGTAATCGTAATGAAAGATGGTAAAGTGAAAACTAAGTGTGATGTACAATCTTTCTTTGAAGATGTTTCTATATTAAAAGAATTGGAGATTAATCCACCAGCTGTCATTCGTCTTCGTGAAGAATTGATTAAAAACGGATTTCATATCGACACAAAGATATTGGATATCGATGAACTTGCGGCTGCGGTTGAAAAAGAGGTGAATCCTCATGAATAATATTGCATTAGGTAGTTACCTTCCATTAGATTCACCAATACATAAAATGGACCCTCGTGCTAAAATATGTGCGATGTTACTAATGATGATTGCGATTTTTTTACCAGCTGGATACATTGGTTATGTTGTATTAGGCATTTGTATTGTACTTGTGGCAATCCTAGCAAAACTAAAAATCAAATTCTTATGGCGAGCTATGAAGCCAATGTTGTTTATGTTAAGTTTTTTATTGATAATCAACTTAATTGTAGTAAAACAAGGAGATGTCTTATTTTCAATTGGTAGCTGGGATATTTATAGTGGTGCTATTTCACAGACTTTATATATTGTGGTTCGATTAGCCTTAATGATTATGATTACCACAATATTAACAGCCACCACAAAACCCTTAGAACTTACATTAGGAATTGAAGATTTATTAAAACCATTTCAAGTAATTCACGTACCAGCTCATGAGATTGCGATGATGATTTCTATAGCGTTACGTTTTATTCCTACATTAATCGAAGAAACACAGCGTATAATGAAAGCACAGGCATCTCGTGGTGTGGATATGGAAAATGGGAAATTAATCGAAAAAGTAAAAGCGATTCTTTCTTTGATTGTTCCATTGTTTGTTTCTGCCTTTCAAAGAGCAGAAGATTTAGCCTATGCAATGGAAGCGAGAGGGTATATTCCAAATCGTCCTCGTACACGTTATAAACAATTGAAAATGACAGGGCGTGACTATATATTACTTGTAGGTGTCTTTGTTATCCTAGCACTTACTATCGGTATTGCGCTATATGTCTAGATTCAAAGCGATTGTAAGTTATGATGGTTCTCGATACGGTGGATGGCAAAAACAACCCAATACTCATTCTATCCAAGAAGAGATAGAATTTGCGTTAGAGAAGATCAATGGCACCCCTACACCTATCACAGCGAGTGGTAGAACGGATGCACTTGTTCATGCAATTGCGCAATGCTTCCACTTTGATGCTGTTAAAGAACTTGATGGAGATCACTGGAGACAGGCGATCAACTCCCTTCTTCCTAAAGACATACGTATTCAACAGGTAGACAAGGTTCATGATGAATTTCATGCACGATTTGATTGTGTTGGAAAACGTTATGATTATTTAATTACACATGATGTACTCAATCCATTCCTAGAACAATATATGGGAAAAGATCGAAAGATTTTGGATGTTGCCTATATGCAAGAATGTGCAAATGTATTTATTGGCACCTATGACTTTACAAGTTTCACAAGTAATAAAATTGACCCAAGAAAGCCAAGGATCAAAACTATAACACGTGCTGAAATCCTACAAGAAGGTAAATCTGTACGTATGATATTTGAAGGCAATGGATTCTTACGTTATATGGTAAGAATGCTAGCAGGAACACTCATTGAAGCTGGAAAGCATCGTATTTCTAAAGAAGATGTTGAACAGATGCTACATGCGAAGGATAAACATGTATGCCGTTATAAAGCGCCAGCCCAAGGGTTGTATTTAGTAAAGGTTGATTATAAAGAAGAGTAATCTTCTTTTTTTGTTATATGTATAATAAAAACGCGTTTTCAATTTCTTACACTTTATGGTATAGTATACCTATAAATTTTATACTAATTAACAAGGAGGTACTATGCGGAAAACAAATTATCATACACATACAAAAAGATGTATGCATGCATCAGGAGCAGATGAGGAATATGTAGTAAGTGCAATAAAGAATGGCTACAAAGAACTGGGATTTTCAGATCATACACCATGGAAATATGGAAGTAATTATGTCGCTCATATGCGAATGAAACTTGCACAGTTCGACGATTACTATGCATCCATAGCAAGTTTAAGAGAAAAGTATAAGGATCAAATTTCAATTAAAATAGGATTGGAATGTGAATACTTTCCCAAATACATGCCATGGTTAAAAAACTTTATAAAAGAAAAAAACATCGATTATATTATCTTTGGGAATCATTATTATAAAACAGATGAAAGACAAGTTTATTTTGGGACTGCATGTGAAAGCGAAGAAATGATGCGCTATTATGTAGATGAAGCTATTGAGGGAATGGAAACAGGATTATATTCTTATTTATGCCATCCAGATTTATTTATGAGAGGGCACCGTGTATTTGATGATATTGCGAAACGCGAATCAAGAAGACTATGTGAAGCCGCAAAAAGACTTAACATTCCTTTAGAATATAATTTAGCTGGTGCACAATATAATGATATTATGAATACTATGCAATATCCACATACAGAGTTCTGGAAGATTGCGGCTGAAGTTGGGAACACAGCCATCATTGGTGTTGATGCTCATGAGCCTGCTGCTTTGGAACATGATAAATACCGAAATCAAGCACTTGCTTTATTCGAAGAACTACATATGAATGTTACGGATACGATTAAATTTTTTGACTCTTCTAATAAATAGAGGAGTTTTATTTATATCCTGTAAACAACTTGATGAAATAAAGGTGTACTTCCATAATAATCACCACGATATTGTTAATAATTAGATGATATTTTTTTAAAAAAAACATCATTATTTAGTTTTGTCCTATGCTTAAAAAAGGTTATAGAATAAAGCGTTCATGAAAAAAGGAGGAATCTTGCAAAAACACAAAGTTTTTGTTGACTTATAGGTCATTTGATTATAAACTATTAAATAGGCACTTATGCCTTTGTAGCCCCGGAAACTACATCGGAAAGGAAGTATTAATATGCGCCAAACAACATTTACAAAACCTGCTGAAGTTGAACGTACATGGTACGTTGTAGACGGAACAGGAAAAACTTTAGGACGCTTAGCGACTGAAGTTGCAACAGTATTAAGAGGTAAACACAAACCTACTTATACACCAAACGTAGACTGTGGAGATTATGTTATCGTTATCAACGCTGACAAAATCGAAATGACAGGAAACAAATTGGATACTAAAAACTATTACAATCACTCTGGTTATGCAGGCGGAATGCGTGTACGTAGTGCACGTACTATGAAAACTAAGTACACAGTTGAATGGGTTGAAAAAGCTATTCACGGTATGTTACCTCATACAAAACTTGGTGATGTAATGCGTAAACATGTATTTGTTTACACAGGTAATGAACATCCACATACAGCACAAAAACCAGTTGAACTGGTTATCAAAGGTTAGGAGGAATAAGAAATGGCAGCTAAGAAAAATACAGTTACTTACATTGGTACAGGACGCCGTAAAACATCTGTTGCTCGTGTCTTTATGACTCCGGGTAAAGGTACAATTTCAGTTAATGATAAAAC
>JAVWJF010000222.1:0-4313 GCA_036639195.1 Longicatena sp. | reverse complement strand
AGTTTGATCATGTACATAACTCCAACAGAAATACGTTCATCGAATGGTTCACCAGTACGTCCATCGTACAATACTTGTTTACCATCTTTGGTCATTTCTGCTTCTTGCATAATGCCACTTAATTCTGTGTTATTGATACCATCAAATACTGGAGTAGAGAATTTTACGCCTAATTTCTTAGCTGCATATCCTAAATGGATTTCCAATACCTGACCGATGTTCATACGTGATGGCACACCGAATGGGTTTAACATGATATCAACAGAAGAACCATCTGCCATATAAGGCATATCTTCAACTGGTAATATTTTAGAGATTACACCCTTGTTACCATGACGTCCCGCCATCTTATCACCCTCAGAAATTTTACGTTTCTGAACGATGTATACTTTTACGGTTTCATTTACTCCAGGTGGCAAATCATGCCCTTCGCTTCTTTTGAATACACGAATAGAATGCACGATACCTGCACCACCGTGAGGTACTTTTAATGAGTTGTCACGAACTTCACGAGATTTCTCTCCAAAGATCGCTAATAATAATTTTTCTTCTGGTGAAATTTCACTTTGACCTTTAGGAGTTACCTTACCAACTAAGATATCACCTTCCATAACTTCCGCACCAACCATGATGATACCACGGCTGTCTAAGTTACGGCATGCATTTTCACTAACATTTGGAATGTCACGTGTAATTTCTTCAGGCCCAAGTTTTGTTTCTCTACAATCAATGTCATATTCTTCAATATGAACAGATGTATATACATCATCACGTACTAAACGTTCAGACATAATGATTGCATCTTCATAGTTATAACCATACCATGTCATATAAGCAATGGTAACGTTTTGACCTAATGCAAGTTCACCTTTTTCCATAGATGGTCCATCGGCAAGGATATCTCCTTTTTCGATTTTTTCACCTTTGGAAACGATTGGTGTTTGGTTAATGTTTGTACCATTATTAGAACGTTGGAATTTACGTAAACGATATTCACGATTTCCTCCGTTTTCACTAACAACAATACGCTGTGAATCTACATATTCAACAATACCACCGTCTTTGGCTACAATACCAACACCGGAGTCTTTTGCGATTTTATATTCAATACCTGTTCCTACATATGGAGAATGTGGTAACAACAAAGGTACTGCCTGACGTTGCATGTTCGCACCCATAAGCGCACGAGAAGCATCGTCATTTTCTAAGAATGGTACACAAGCAGTCGCTACAGAAACAATTTGTTTTGGCGAAACGTCGGCCAATTCAACTTCTTCACGTCTAGCGATGATAGTATCACCCGCTTTACGAGCAACCACACGTTCGTTAATCAAACGTCCGTTAACAACCTCATTCGCCTGTGCAATTACATAATCTGCTTCTTCATCAGCAGATAAATAAATTGTTTTTTCATCAACTGTTCCATCTGTTTCCACTATACGATAAGGAGTCTGAATAAATCCATATTCATTAATTTTACCATATGATGTAAGATTGGAAATCAAACCGATGTTTGGTCCTTCAGGCGTCTCGATTGGACAAATTCTACCGTAGTGAGAACTATGAACGTCACGTACTTCAAATCCAGCACGATCACGCGTAAGACCACCAGGTCCTAACGCAGAGATACGACGTTTATTGGTAAGTTCAGCAAGTGGATTTTGTTGATCCATGAACTGAGATAACTGAGAACTTGAGAAGAATTCTTTGATAGCTGCAGTAAGAGGACGAATGTTTGTCAATTTCTTTGGAGTTAATGTAGCAATCTCCGCAATTGACATACGTTCTTTAACAACTCTTTCCATACGGCTTAAACCAATACGGAATTGATTTTGAATCAATTCACCAACAGAACGAATACGACGGTTTCCTAACATATCGATATCGTCAGTTTCTCCAACACCTTCCATAACATTTAAATTAAATGCATAGAATGCGTACATATCGGAAATGGTAATGGTGTGCTTGTTCGCATATGGGTCGTTCCCCATAACTTTCACAACATGCTCATCTTCATCACGCACTAAAACTTCTTGTACAGCCGCACCAACTAACCATGCATATAGTTTTGCACCATTATGCACTTTGTTTTTGATGTCTTCCATAGCATTTGTAGCAAGTACATCTGTCTTATGACGTGGAGTATACCCTTCAACATATGCATCTCCATCTTCATCACAAACATCGA
This sequence comes from Longicatena sp., assembly GCA_036639195.1. Lineage (GTDB taxonomy): Bacteria > Bacillota_I > Bacilli_A > Erysipelotrichales > Erysipelotrichaceae > JAVWJF01. The sequence goes on along the minus strand of JAVWJF010000222.1, from coordinate 2,125 downwards.
CACCTTTGTCATCTGTTAAACGAGCGAAAGCATATAAACGCTGACCATAGTTCAATACAGCATTTACATTTTCTTTTGTAAGTTCAACTTTCTTAGCAATGATACCACCTTGGACATTGATACGTTCTACATTGTTCATAAGTATAGCAACATCTTGTTCGCTTAGAATACTTCCTTCATATAAAGTAAGGTCATCTAATTCCACATCACTTGCTAATACACGTCCAACAAGACCAAGCTGATTGCTAACTGGTACAGATACTTCATCTGGATGGTTAAACAATGGATTGAATGGGAACGCATTAACATGCATACCTTTTTCAAGTTCTGTACGTAAAGTGTTTCTTTCATCACGATGAATCATAGTTCCACTTTCCATAAATACAGAACCATCTGCAGCTAAAATATCTTGTGCTAAACGATTTTTCTCAATGCGGTTAATCGCATTTAATTTTTTACGTAATTTATAACGTCCTGCTTTCGTTAAATCGTAACGTCTAGGATCGAAAAATTTCGCATTCATTAACGTAATAGATCCATCCAATGTTGGGATTTCATCAGAACGCTGGTTTTCATAAATAGAAAGCAATGCTTCCTGTGTAGTTTTCACTTTATCGTTCAATAAGGTGTTTTCAATTTCTTCGTATTTACCAAAGTATGCTGCATATAATGTAAGGTAAAGATTCATGAACTCACGTTCTTCTTCATCTACCGCAACATCTTCAATCACATTTCTTCCCATTGCACGTAGGAATGTTTTGATAGCTGCTGTATCATGTGCATCTTCACTGCGATCTAAATCCACAGACATACCGATTGCTTTAAACAATACGGAAGATAACATTTTACGTTTACGGTCAATACTAACGTTTAAAACACGCCCTGTAGACGTTTTCTTAAGTTCGGTTAAGAATTCCAACCAAGTACCACGACTTGGAATTAATTCACAAGAATAAGATTCTTTCCCTGTTTTTTCTTCATAACCTGTTGAAAAATAAGCACCTGGAGAACGAACAATCTGCGAAACAATAACACGTTCCGCTCCGTTGATAATGTAAGTACCTGTTTCGGTCATCATCGGGAAATCGCCTAAGAAGACATCCTCCCATTTGTTGATAACTTCTCCAGTTGTGTTATCTGTAATTTCTAGTTCCATTTTTGCTTTTAATGGAGCAGCAAAATTACACTCACGGAACATTGATTCTTCCGCAGTATATTTCGGTTCCCCAAATTCATATCCGTTGAATTTTAATTTAATATTCCCACCGTAGTTCTGGATAGGATAAATTTCATTGAAAACCTCTTCAATTCCTTCATCTTTGAACCATGTAAAGGAGTCAGTCTGAATCTCTACCAGATTTGGCAGCTCCAAGTCACCACTCACTTTTGAGTAATCTCTACGCTCTGCCTTTTTACCGGAAGCGACAATACGATAAGGCTGTTTTTTGTCCATGTACGCCATCCTTTCTTCACGTTTCAACTGCTAAAATAGGGTATGAAATCCCATTTTACCAGTTTAGTATTATGCAATTTATTATAATAGCAACAATTATGCAAATTGTCAATGTTTTTTTGCCCTTAAAATGAAGTATCCTTTTCCCTTGTTTATGATATCACAGTTTCCAAATACTTCTTTTATTTTCTTAACCGCACTTAATGCACCTTGTTGTTTACGAATAACGACCCAAAGGCTTCCCCCGCTCACAAGATGATCATGTGCTTCTTCAAATATCTTATAGATAACTATCTTTCCTGCACGTATTGGTGGATTTGTAATGATATCAGTAAAAGTATTCCCATTTACACGCTCATATACATCAGATTCATAAATTGTAACATCCACTTTATTTCTTTTGGCATTCTCTTGCGCAAGCAAGACAGCTCTAGGGTTCACATCCACCATTTCAAAATGTTTCTCTGGATAAATCTTTTTCAAAGTGATGCCCACTGGTCCATATCCACACCCAACATCTAATATCTTATCTTGAAGTCCATCACACTTACAAATGGTATCTAACATAACCCTTGTACCAAAGTCTATACTATCCTTAGAGAATACACCATTATCCGTAATAAAGAAATAATCTAAACACCAAAACCGGAAAGATATTTCCTTCCGGTTTTC
>JAVWJF010000221.1:0-4321 GCA_036639195.1 Longicatena sp. | reverse complement strand
ATATTGCACCAGAATGTATCTCAACTGTTGTCCTTAGCATTATCTGGATTTATTCAAGAAAAGGTAGCATTGCGCCTAGTTTAAAAAACAAGTTATTTCAACTGTGTTTTTTAGTTACCTTTTTAGCAATGACGACCAATATAGTGTCTACTTTGCTAATCTATAATTTAAGCAAATACACACTTGTACTAGCCTGGATCACGAATACCATATACTTTATTACAACTCCTCTTATGGGAATGATTTACTATTTATATGTTATGGCTAATTTATATGATCATCGAGGAGTATCAAAAGGAACACTCTTTATCATGTTAATTCCAGCTTTTATTTATATTGGGATGGTAATTGTAAATCCTTGGACACACGCAATTTATAGCCTTACATTAGAAAATGGGTATCAAACAGGTACTTGGATAGCATCTACCTATATTATATTTTATTTGTACTGTATGATAGCAGTGATAGCGGTGATTTGGAAAGGGAAGTATGTAGAAAAAACCGTACGTACTATTTTGTTTTCATTTCCATTGATTGCGGCAATTGTGATTTTATTTCAACAGGCATTTCCAGAAATCGTATTATCTGGTTCTGCCGCAACCATTGCGTTGTTGATGATTTATTTATATATGCAAAACAAACAGATAGCAATCGATTATCTTACGAAGCTACCCAATCGACAAGAATTTTTGAATTTGATTGATTGGAGTATACAAACGAAAGTAGATTCTTTTTCGATTGTGATTGTGTCCTTACGTGAATTTAAAAGGATTAATGATGTTTATGGACAATATGCAGGGGATGCTTTCCTACAAGCAATTGGAGAGTATTTAAAAAAAGAGTTTTCCTTAAATCGTAGACAGTTATTTCGTTATAGTGGAGATGAGTTTGCCATTTTAATCGAAGATGCAAATCCTGCATACATCGAAGATATCTTACAACGTATTTCAAAACGTATGATGTCACCATGGAACTTGGATTCCTATAATTGTGTATTGTATGTTGCTTTGGGTGTTGTACAATATCCTTCCTGTGCTGATACCAAAGAAGAGATTATCAATGGTATTGAGTTCTCTATTAATGTAGCGAAGAAAGATACAGCAGCGCATCATATATGTTATTGTACACAAGATGTTTTGAATAAAGTAAAACGTCGCCAACAAGTAAGTGAAGCGTTACATGAATGCTTGAAAAAGAGAAGCTTTGCTGTTCATTATCAACCAATCTATTCACTGGATACGAAAAAATTTTCGAGTGCAGAAGCATTGTTAAGAATACCAAATTCAATGATTGGGCCAATCTATCCTGATGAATTTATCCCTGTAGCGGAAGAAAGTGGTCTGCTTATCGATATTACATACTATGTATTGGATGAAGTATGCCATATTTTACAGCATATAAAAGAATTACAAATACCACTGGAATCTATAAGTGTGAATTTTTCTACATCACAGTTTTTACAACCTGATTTAATGGATCGTGTTATTTCTATTTTAAAAGAACATGATATCGATGGTTCTATGATCAAGATAGAAATTACAGAAAGTACATTATCAGAAAATGCAGATGCGATGATGGAATATGCTCTCATGATGAATACCAATGGAATACGCTTTAGCTTGGATGATTTTGGGACTGGCTACTCCAATACTACAAGTGTACTTACATTTCCAATCGATACCATTAAATTGGATAAGAGCTTGATTTGGTCCGCAATGAAAAATGACCGTTCTGCGATGGTTGTTAGAAATCTATCTAGAACATTTAAAGATTTAGGATTTGTAGTTTTAGCAGAGGGTGTTGAGACTCTAGAACAAAGTGACTTTGTAGAGGAGTGCGGTTGTAGTTTGATTCAAGGGTATTATTATGCGAAGCCAATTGCTAAAGAAGCATTTATAAAATTCATGAAAGAACACCTATAAGGATCAAGTAATTGGTCCTTTCTTTATATTGTTTTGATTGTCTGAATTTTGTGTTATTATGTTATATTTCATAGTTTACTTGAATTTTTCTTGCGTTCATTATAAACTATATGACATGAATGCCTTTTTATAAGCTTTCTAAGGAGATTTACATGTTTGGATATGTTGTCGTTAATAAACCAGAACTAAAGATAAAAGATTTTGATATGTACAAATCTTTTTATTGCGGTTTATGTAGAAGTCTTCATCGAATGTTTGGTAGAAGTGCCCAAGTGGCGTTGAATTATGATTTGACATTTTTAGCAATTTTATTAACAGGATTATATGAACCAGATACACAGATTATACAAGAGAGATGTGTGATTCATCCTTTAGGAAAACATACGAAACTACAAAATACATATATTGAGTATGCTGCAGAAATGACAGTTGTTCTTACCTATTTGAAATGTGAAGATGATTGGAAAGATGAACATCGATATCGTAGTAAGGCATTTATGTCCATGTTAAAGAACCGCTATCTTTCCATTAAGAAAAAATATCCAGAAAAGATTTCTCGTATTGAAACAGCGTTGCATCACATTCATGACCTAGAAGAACAAGGTTCAAGCGATTTGGATAAGATTAGTGCAACCTTTGGAATCGTGATGGGAGAAATACTTGCCTATCAAGAGGATGTATGGAAGTCTTCGCTGTATACCATAGGTGATTATTTAGGACGATTTATTTATATTATGGATGCTTACGATGATGTAGAAGAAGATATAAAAAAAGGAAGCTTCAATCCGTTTCAACAAGATTTGCAAAATGAAAATTTTGATGAACGAGTAAAGATGATATTAGAGCTTATGATTGCAAGTAGTGCAGATGCATTTGAAATGTTACCAATATTAGAACATGTAGATATTCTACGCAATATTATGTATTCTGGTATTTGGGCAAAATATGAAACAGTTCGAAAGAAAAGGTCGGGTGAAGAAGATGCAAAATCCGTATAGTATATTAGGTATTTCTCCAAACGCAAGTGAAGATGAAGTGAAAAAAGCGTATCGTGTTCTCGCTAAAAAATATCATCCTGACGTGAACAAAGATCCAGGTGCAGAAGATCGATTTATCGAGATTCAAAATGCGTACCAAGAAATTATGGATGCGAAAAAACGTGGAGATACCGGAAATTTCTGGCAACAAAATAGTTATGGAGGGTTTCAAGGGTATGGACAAAGTAGCTATGGTGGTGCATCAGGAAATAACGATTATCAAAATGTTGTGAATTATTTGAATGCGCAACGTTATATGGAAGCATATAACATTTTACAACAAATTCAAGATCGTGGTGCAGATTGGTACTATTTATCTGCGATTGCACAATATGGAATGGGCAATCAAATTGCGGCTATGGATTTTGCGGAGAAGGCGTGCCAAATGGATCCTAGCAATCAACAATACCGTCAACTATATGCACAAATGCAGGGAGGACGTAATCGATACCAAAATATGCAACAACCATTCTCTATGGGTGGAAGTGACTTATGTTGTCGTTTGATTGTCTGTAGTATGTGTTTTAACGGGTGTTTTGGTGGCCGCTATTTTTGTTGTTAATGAATATTTAGAAAGATATGTACATAAAAACATATCTTTTTTTTAGACCATTGACATAAAAGTTAAACTATGGTAACATTTTGTAGAATTAGCTGTGGCTAACAATGAAGTGGAGGCAACGCATATGATACCAATAACGATGTGTAGTGTAAATGAACGATTTGAGATACAACGTATTTCTGGACAGGATTCGCTAAGACAACATCTTGCAGAACTTGGATTTGTAGTAGGAACCCAAATTTGCATTGTTTCAAAACTACAAGACAATGTGATTGTAGGTATTCGTGATGGACGCATTGCATTGGATAAAACCATGGCAAACAAAATTTTCGTAAGATAAGGAAGGAACAATAAAATGACATTAGATGAACTAGCAATAGGGACAGAGGCAACCGTTGTGAAATTACAAGGAGAAGGGGCAGTAAGAAGACGTATTATGGATATGGGTCTTACGAAAGGAACTACTTTGATGATTCGCAAGATTGCACCTCTTGGTGACCCAATGGAATTATTTGTACGTGGATATGAATTAACGATACGTAAAGATGACGCAAAAATGATTGAAGTACAAAGTCAATAAATTTTTTTAAGCAACAAGTTAGACTGAGCAAACATTATGAGAAGGAGAACACTATGAAAGATATAAAGATAGCATTAGCAGGGAATCCTAACTGTGGAAAAACAACGGTTTTTAATGCATTGACAGGAAGCTCACAATACGTAGGGAACTGGCCTGGAGTTACCGTTGAAAAAAAAGAGGGAAAACTAAAAGGACATAAGCATGTATTTATTAAATATTT
>JAVWJF010000220.1:0-4343 GCA_036639195.1 Longicatena sp. | reverse complement strand
AAGGAGACATCTTCATGTTTAAAAGTATTCGCTATGTCATCACAGAGAATGTGACCAATATATATCGTATTTACTGTATTGCCAAATATGAATTGCTTGGAGAAATCCGAGATTCAAAATTTGGATTGTTTTGGAACTTTGCTTCTCCTGCTATACAGGTCGCAACATTTTACCTTGTGTTTGGTGTTGCTTTGCATCGTAAGGGACAACAAAATGTGGAGTACCTTCCATGGGTTGTCGTTGGATTCTGTGCATGGTGGTTTATTCAGCCTTGTATTGTCCAAGGGTGTAGTGCAATCTTTGCGAAGACCAATGTAATTACCAAGATGAAATTTCCTGTAAGCGTATTGCCAATGACCGTAATCGCAAAAGAGTTATTCAATCACTTTTGTATGCTATGTATTGGTTTTGTGGTACTGTTGTTATTTGGGTTTTATCCAAACATTTACTGGTTAGGTATTATTTATTATATGATCTGTGCAATTGCGCTTTTAGAAGCCTTGGCTTTAATTACATCCGTATTAACTATGTTATGGCGTGATGTAAAGAAGCTTGTTACTTCTTTGATGCGTATGTTATTGTATCTATCAACTGTATTGTTTGCGGAAAACTTTGGGATTGCAATTTTGGATGTGTTTATGAAATTGAACCCAGTGTACTATATTGTACAGGGGTATCGAGATTGTTTATTGTTTGAAAAATCTATCTTTGCACACCCTGCATTAACGCTATACTTCTGGTTGTTGATTATTGCATTATTCTCTATTGGAAGTTATCTGATGTATAAATTCAAAACGAAGTTTATCGATATGATCTAGGAGGTAGACAAGAATGGCTAAAATAAAAAAAGAACATGAACCATATGCAGTTGTTATGGAAGATGTCTCCAAAATATATCGTTTAAAAAAGAAAGCAAGAAAAAATGTAAAAGGTTCAGATGAACATTTTTATGCTTTACATAATATTAATTTTAAAATTGAAAAAGGAGATTGCGTAGGAATCCTTGGTACCAATGGTTCAGGGAAATCTACCTTATCACTTATCCTTTCTGGTATCTCCGATAAAGATAGCGGAAGTATTCTTGTAAATGGAGAACAAGCACTCATTGCGATTAACACTGGACTCAATATGCAGTTAACGGGTGAAGAAAATATTGAACTTAAGGGAGCGTTATTGGGTTTAAAGAAGAAAGAAATTGAAAATATCAAACAGAGCGTAATTGAATTTGCGGAATTGGGAGATTTCCTTTATCAACCGGTGAAGAAGTATTCAAGCGGGATGAAATCACGCTTAGGGTTTTCAATCTCTTTGGCACTAGATCCAGATATCTTCATTGTGGATGAAGCTTTGTCCGTAGGAGATAAGGGATTTGCACAAAAATGTATGACACGTATGCAAAAGCTACGTGATGAAGAAGGAAAGACAATTTTCTTTATTTCACATGCACTTCAACAGGTACGCGATTTCTGCCATACTGGTATGTGGATTGAAGGTGGAAAATTGGTTGAAATAGGAGATATTGATACTGTATGTGATCACTATTCTACCTATGTAGATGAATATAACGCTTTAAGTGAAGCAGATAAGAAGAAACAGCGTGAAGAGAAATTTCAAGAACGAATTATACAAAACTATAAAAAGAAATTGTTTTGGTAAGAAAGGAATAGAACTATGAAGAAAGTAATTACTTATGGAACATTTGATTTATTTCACATTGGGCATTTGAATATTTTAAAACGTGCGAAAGAACTTGGAGACTATTTGATTGTCGCAGTTTCAAGTGATGCGTTTAACTGGAATGAAAAAGGAAAGAAATGTCAAATCAGTGATGTTGATCGTATGGAAATTGTGAAGGCAATTCGTTATGTAGATGAAGTTATCCTTGAAGAAGGATGGGATCAAAAAGTACAAGACGTTGTGAAATACGATGTTGATGTATTTGTTATGGGAGATGACTGGGAAGGAAAGTTTGATTTTCTAAAAGAATATTGCGATGTTGTTTATTTACCTCGTACAGAAGGTATTAGCACAACGCAATTAAAAAAAGAATTAAAAAAATAAGAGGTGCTATATGAAGGTAAGGAAGCTTTTTGAGAAGTTAAAAAAGAATGTTTATTTTTCTTGTAAAGAAAAAGCGATTAGGGAACAACATATATTATTAGAAGCTGGACAAGGTAAAAATTTGAATGGGAATATGTTTGCCATGGTTCGAGAACTTTGTGAGAATGAATCTTTTCATGACTACAAAGTAGTTTTTGTTGTAACTGAAGATACAAAAGAAGCAGCACAAAAACGTTTTGCGTTCTATGGTTATCATGTAGAGTTGGTAATTCGAAATTCAGATGTGTATAAAGACTATTTGGCAACTTGTAAATATTTGTTAACGGATAATTCTTTTCCACCATACTTTCATAAAAGAGATGAACAAATATATTTAAATACATGGCATGGAACGCCATTAAAAACCCTTGGGAAAAGCGATTTAAAGAATGCGGCTAGTTTAGCAAACATTCAGAAAAATTATTTGATGAGTGATTATGCATTATTTCCAAATGAATTTACAGAAAATGTCTTTATGAAAGACTATATGTTAGAAAATATATACAAGGGTAAAGTAGTGCTTGCGGATTATCCAAGAAATCGTGTATTCCTTGATGAACAAGCCAATCAAAACCTTCGTGCAAAATTAGGACTTGAAGACAAAAAACTAATCGCCTATATGCCAACATGGCGTGGAAGTGGACGTGAAGCAGATACACGTATCCAAAAAGAACTAATGGAACACTATTTTTCTGCAATCGATGCACAACTAAAGGATGATCAAATCTTCTATGTAAACTTACATTTCTTATTGGGAGATATTTTAGACTATAGTCAATATCAGCATATTAAACCTTTTCCATCAGATTATGAAACGTATGACTTTTTAGCAATCTGTGATATGCTGGTTACTGATTATTCTAGTGTATTCTTTGATTTTGCTGTATCAAAAAAGAAAATCATTTTATTTACCTATGATTTAGAAGATTATATGAGAGATCGTGGGACTTATTTTGCGGTGAGCGATTTACCTTTTCCAATTGTGGAAACTGTGGATAAATTGATCAAAGAAATCAATAAGAAGACAAAACACAAAGCGTATGATGAACTCTTACAAACGTATGGTGCATATGCCGATGTTCATACGCCAGAAAAGATTTTAAATCTTTTAGTGCATGGAAAAACAAAGGGCTTGCAGATTCATAAGGGATTGGATAATAAAAGAGCTTCTATTCTTGTTTATGGTGGAAAACTAAAAAATCCACAACTTAATATCCTATTAAGAGAATATCTAGTACAATTGCAGAAAGAAAATCCTAAAAAGAATCTTATTTTAGCATTCCGAGGGAAAATAACTGCGAAAAAAGTTGAATTCTTAAATGATTTACCAGAAGGTATCAATTATTATGCGATTGTGACAAAATTTGAATTTCCTTTAAAAGAGAAAATCAAATCCGCTATCGCTATGCGTAACTTCTATTTCGCAAAGAAATTTGCGTCTCATAGTAAAGATTTCTTTGAAGAAGAACGTCAGCGTTTGTTTTATCATTTAACCCCAGAAAAAGTGGTGTACTATTCAGGAAACCCACATTACATGTATAAAATCATGTCAATGTTTTCTTGTGAAAAAGAGGCGCATATACATCATAATAATGTTATGGGTATTGCGGCACGTGCAACCTCTAATCTCATCATGTGCAAATATATGAATACCCATTATACAAAAGTGATTGATCATCGTTTCGATGATGTACATCACTTATGGGAAGACAAAGAGAACTACTACAACAAATGTTTAAAGATGGGAAATATCTTTTACTATGTATCTAATACAAAAAAGGGATTGCATATCTCTGGTATTGCCTTAGCGTATACCGTCTTGCCATTTTCCTTAAAGAACTTAAAAATACAAGTTGCTCAGCAAGTGTATGATGCACATTTGAAAGAAGGATTACATATTGGAAGAGGAGTTCGTTTGACACATTATTCCTTAACCATACCTTATGAAGATGTAAAAACTTTAGAAATACAAAACAAAGTCAATCTTGTATTTACGGATACAGAGGGATATGGAATTTGTACAGGTATCAAATTTGATTTATTTAGCCTTCGTAAAGGGAAAAACAGAAGAGGACCAATCCATGTTTTTCCAGCAACTTCAACATCTGCATATTATCGTCAAACAGTAAACAATGTACTCTACCTTACGGTACGTAAACAAAATGCAACGGACGCGACAAAGGAACAATGTAAATTGAACTTAGCCTATTATTTAGCGAAAATCGTGCCTTTTCCAAAGCGTA
>JAVWJF010000219.1:0-4347 GCA_036639195.1 Longicatena sp. | reverse complement strand
AAAGCCATGGACCAAGCTGCTAAACAGTCTGTACGATTTGGTGTTAAACCAATGTCCATAAGTTCATCATCAAGTCCAAGATATGCCAAAGGATGTTCATCCCCTACAACCGCATCTTCATCCAGTACTTCGATCCCATTCTTGCTGTCTTCACTCAATTGATGCGCATCTACACCAAGTTCTAATAAAGAACAAATCATACCATGGCTCTCTTGTCCACGAATGACACCATCTTTGATTTCTCCATCTGGTAATACGGCTCCAGGACGAGCTACAATGACCTTTTGTCCTGCCGCAACATTTGGCGCTCCACAAACAATTTGTGTTACCTTATCGCCTAAATCGACTTCACATACATGCAAATGATCACTATCTGGATGATCCACACAAGTTAATACTTTACCAATCACAAGGTTACTACCTTGACTCATTCTTTCGATTCCTTCAACTTCTGAACCACTATTGGTTAATTTATCCGCAACTTCTTCAATTGTTAAATCAGATATATCAACATATTGTTGAAGCCATTTTCTACTTATTATCATTCGTACTTCCTCCTACTCGAAACGAGAGAACGTCTTCAAGAAACGAATATCGTTTGTATAGAAATTACGAATATCACTAATTCCATACTTCAACATCGCAACACGTTCAATACCAATACCAAATGCAAAACCACTTACCTTTTCAGGATCATATCCAGCCATAGAAAGTACATTTGGATGCACCATACCTGCACCTAGAATTTCAATCCAACCAGTTCCTTTACAAACATTACATCCTTTACCACCACAAATATGGCAACTAACATCTACTTCAACACTTGGTTCTGTAAATTGGAAATAACTTGGACGGAAACGAATGGTTCTGCTTTCTCCAAACATCGATTGTGCCAAGAACAATAAAGTTCCCTTCAAATCTGATAATTTAATACCCTCTCCAACAACAAGACCCTCACATTGCATAAACTGATGAGAATGTGTCGCGTCATCATCGTCCCTACGATACACTTTACCAGGACAAATGACTTTTATAGGTAGAACTTCATCTTTCGCAAAAACTTCCAACTGACGCGTCTGTATGGCCGTTGTATGCGTACGTAATAGTTCCTCTGCATTGATATAGAATGTATCTTGCATATCTCTAGCAGGATGATCCTTTGGAATATTTGCACGTTCAAAATTATACAAATCAAATTCCACTTCAGGACCCTCTTCCACTGTATAACCTAACCCAACAAACAAATCTTCCATTTCCTGTTGAATTAACATAAGTGGATGCATATTTCCTAGTGTAGGTTTTTGTCCATCCAACGTAATATCAATCTTTTCATTTTCAATACGTTGATTCATCTCTTCCACTTCTAAAATCGCCTTACGTTCTTCAATTGCACTTCCTATCAATGTCTTTACATCATTGACCATCTGTCCAAATGCAGGACGCTCTTCAGCGCTCAAATCCTTCATAGACTTCATTACTTCCTGAATAGGACCTTTCTTACCAAGGTACAATACACGAAGCTGTTGTAATTCATTTACATCTTTACAAGATGCAATCTTGCTTAAACCTTCTTCTTTTAACGTCGTTAAAACATCCATAATTCAACTTCCTTTCCAATAAAAAAGTCGTAAGACTACAGGAACGCTTACTATAGCGCGGTACCATCCTGTTTCATCTTGCGACACACCTTGTTTATCATGATAACCGTCATGGATACGGGAGATGATTAATCTCACTCCTAGGTGAATTCATAAAGCTATCCATCAAGAAGACTTTCAGTCCATGATCTTCTCTCCCTAAGATGAGTTGCTTTATTACTAATCCTTATCATCGTTTTCTAGCTTATTATAGCCAATTTTCACATAAATTACAAGGTTAAATTAGAAAGCTTTCTAAGAACTTCGAAAATTCCTCTTCATTTTGTATCCTAGCGTTCATTTGTATGATATAACCCTTACGATATGCATGCACCCAATACAACGTATATCCACTCTCTTCCTCATAACGCTTATTGATTGTAAGCTTATACCCCTTGTATTGTTCAACACTGTCATCGTTCTCTATATCATATGGAATGCACCTTGGCATACGTTCATCCTGATAAAATACATCGATTGCTTCCTGTGTTCCTTTTTCAAAGTGATAGGTAAGATTGGCATAAGGACCAATGGTTTTTTCATCATTCCGATATTGCATATAGTTTATATTCGAAGTGAACCCTGTTGGAATATGCAATTGTTCTAGGGTAGGCGCAATCTGTTCCATCTGATTTCGAGCTTCTTCATTCATTGGTTCTACAATTCCTGAAATATCTCCTGAGGTCTTAGCAATTTCTTCTATACTAAACGTATCCTCTTTTACATACGCATTTAGATCGAAAGGCGCCTTCACAACAGGACTTTTTTCTTCAATTACAGGTATACTTTCATTAGGCTTGTAAAAGCTATACAATATCCCTATTCCAACACATAAACATAGCATCACACAAGCTGTCGCATAACGCATCACAGTTCTTCTTGTAGTTGTTTGCTTTGCACTCATTGCTTGTACTGTCTTTAGAATAAGCTCTTCAGGCACTTCTAATTCCTCATTGATTTGCTTATAGGTTTTCAAATTCTTCACATCCTTCCAGTTGTTTCTTTAATAGATTACGTGCTCTTTTTAGCTGTGTACGTATCGTCGCATCTGGGAAATGAAGGATAGACGCAATTTCTTGAGAGCTATACCCTTCATAGTAGTATAAATGGATAACTTGTCTATATTTCAAAGGAAGTTTTAAAACTTCTTCATATAGTCCATATTCCTCTTCTTTTAACATTGGAATATCTTCAATTAAGGGAGCACTATGACGAACAAAAGCAGACATAAAATGATTCTTACAACAATTTCTAGTCACAACGAAAAACCATGCTTTGGCATGCTCTTCATTTTCAAATACTGGTTGTTTCTTTAGATAGCGTAAAAAGACTTCTTGAAACACATCATCTGCCACATCTTTGTGTTTGGTAAGTGAAAGGGCAAACCGATACACACTATGTCCATATTGTTCAATCAACTTCTCCGCTTCTTGTGCACTTAAAGCTTCCATAATTACCCCCTTTCGTATGTTATACCATGGATTCTATAAAAATGTTTCAAAAGAAAACAGGAATTATTCCTGTTTCTTCTAGAATTTATTTATCTCATCAAATACTGACTTAATTCATTTGGATCATCACTGTATTTTTCAGCTACATCACGAGCTACTTTCCCCGTGCGAACAAGTCTTGCTAAATCATAATTCAACGATTGCATTCCAGTATTCATACCTGTTTGAATCAAGGAATTGATCTGATGTACTTTACTTTCACGAATCATAGAACCTACAGCATCCGTACCTGTCATTATTTCAAGTGCCGCAACACGTCCACTTCCATCGCTCAATGGTAATAACTGTTGTGTAATTACAGCTTTCAAAATTCCTGAAAGTTGCATACGTATCTGCGATTGTTTTTCCGCTGGGAAAACATCGATGATACGATCAATCGTCTTCGCTGCACCAATCGTATGCAAAGTACTGAACACAAGATGTCCAGTTTCCGCTAGGGTAATAACAGAAGCAATTGTTTCATAGTCACGCATCTCTCCCACAAGGATAACATCAGGATCTTCACGCATCGCGGAACGAAGTGCCATATCAAAAGATTCCACATCTCGCCCAATTTCACGCTGATGAATGAGTGCTCGTTTGCGCTCGTACAAATATTCTACAGGATCTTCAATCGTTAAGATATGACAATCTTTTCTCTCATTGATATATTGCATAACTGCAGCTAATGTCGTAGATTTACCACTCCCTGTAGGTCCTGTCACAAGAACAAGTCCACGAGGTTCCATTGCTAAATTTTTTAACACATCTGGCATACCCAATTCTTCTAATGACCATATGTGATTGTTAATGATACGCAAAGCTGCACAAAGTTTCCCTTGTTGACGATATACATTCACACGTTGACGTTCATTTCTGCTATCCACATAGGTAAAATCTAAATCTTTCCCCTGTTTTAACAACTCTTTTTCATGCTCATTAATCATCGAATGAATCATATCATTCGTTTCTTGATCATTCACGAATCTTGGATATTCTACTAATTTACCATTCTTTCGAATCATAGCGGTGTCGCCTACATTTAAATGCAAATCACTACACTTATGATTTCTTGAATACGCAATCATTTCTTCCAATAAAGCATTCATATCTACTAGCTCCTTAATCTGTATAAACTGAAATCTTATACAATTCTTCCATCGTTGTCATGCCTTCTTTTACAAGTTGCACCGTAGCTTCTTTTAATGTCACAAGGTTTT
>JAVWJF010000218.1:0-4374 GCA_036639195.1 Longicatena sp. | reverse complement strand
TTTCCTTGCATCTCAACATAGTGACGCTTCATTAAGGTTTCCACAATCGAAGAGCGAGTAGCACTTGTCCCAATAGAACCATTCTCGCCTTTTTTATCTTTATCTTTTTTCTTCAAGATTTCCTTGATTTCTTTATCTTGCACATATTTCGCAATGCTCGTCATATCCTTAATCAAGGTAGCCTGCGTATAGCGTTTGGGTGGATTCGTTTCTTTCTCCGCAATTTCACTATTACTTAAAGTAATCTCATATGTACCAGCTGGAATGTCAAACTTGGAAGAATCTTCCTCTTCATCATTTTCTTTTTCTTCTTTATCTGCTTGAAAATACTGTTTATATCCTTCATCCATTATAAACGTACTTGCTGCTCTTAAATCACCATGCTCTGTTTTCACAACTGCTGTAATTTGACGTTTCTTAATCGGAGGTAAAAACTGCATAATATAGTAACGTGCAATTTCTTCATACACCTTTCGCTCATCTGGTAATAACGCTTCAATTTTGAAATCTGACATCGTTGGTATAATCGCATGATGTGCCGTTACAAATTTATCATTAAAACATTCTGAATGAATTTGATAATTCACATGATATTCTTCTTGTAACTTTCTCATCACATGAGGTAATACCTTATTTGCTTCTGTAAAATGTTCTTCTTTTAAGTATTGTGAATCACTTCGATTATACGTAATTGCTTGGTATTTATCACGTAAGGTCTGCGTAATTTGATCCGTCTTACTTAAATCAAATCCAAACTTGCTATTCATATGTGCTTGTAATTTCGCAAGATTAAAAGGCAATGGTGGTTTTACATCCATCATTTTTTCTTCTACTTTTACCTTACGAGATACTTCCTTCATAATATCTGCTTCGATATCTTCCATCACACCTCGTTGTAAAATATGTTTGTCATCTTCCAAAATATCTTTTTTAGGTTTCAGTTGTAGTCCAATATCAGCCAATGGATCCTCAATATGACCTTGTATCATCAATTCATAATATTTTTGTTTCACATGAGAATCAATTTGTTCATCTCTAGCTACAATCAACCCTAAGGTAGGGCTTTGTACACGTCCAACACTCATTCCTTTACGTCGCAAAGATAATGAAAATAAACGTGAATAATTGATTCCTACTACATAATCCGCAACTGCTCTAGCATACGCACTATTTCCTACTGCTTTAAGCTTTTCATCATTATCAATCAATTCATGAAATGCTTTTCGAATATTAGCAGGAGTATTATCGTTAATATATACACGCTTCACAGGTTTCGTATTTCCTGCATAATCCAAGATTTCATCAATCAAAAACTGCCCTTCATCATCAGGGTCACCAGCATGAATGATTTGATTGCATTGCGCCATTAACTCAATGATTTGCATCACACGATCTTTTTTATTCCCATCTGGAACTAATTTCCAATCCTCAAAACAAATTGGTAAATCTTCTTTCTTCCACTTCTTATACTTTTCATCATATTCATCTGGTTCACAAAGACGAAGCAAATGTCCATATGCCCATGTAATGATTACATTCTTCTTTACAATGACCCCACGCACTTCTTTGTTAGGACCATCAATGGATGCCGCAATGGCTCTTCCAAGCTCTGGCTTTTCCGCAATAATTAGAGAACGCATTTGCCTCCACCTTTCTTTATTCTAAATTAGATTATACCAAATTTATTCATTTTCGTTCAGTATTTTTTAATTTTAAAATATGTGATTTAAAAAAGTTATCACAATCTTTAGGATTTTTTAATTTTATTTCGTATTAAGTATAGTGGAGGGGTGTGTATGCATAAGAGTAGTTGTGCTGATCACTTGGAAAGGAACACATGGCAGAATTATGTATCACCTATTTGATACTCGTTCTTACTCTTTCCCTTTTACGGCGCAAAGGTAAGTAGTATCTAAATGGGGATGGGTGGGGATACATAAAGTGCCAGTGTACTTTCTCATGATTTAGCACCTTCCAACAAAAAGGGAACGAGTAGCACCTCGTTCCCTTTCCCTGTCCAGTTGACAGTTCTTATGATTTAGCATCCTTATTATAATAAATTTTTATCTCTCTCGCAATATCATATATCGTATATTTATATGATATTATCATACAAATTTGATTATTTTTCATTTTATTTAGGATTTTTAAAGTTTTCCTCGTATTTAGTATAGTGGAGGGGTGTGTATGCATAAGAGTAGTTGTGCTGATCACTTGGAAAGGAACACATGGCAGAATTATGTATCACCTATTTGATACTCGTTCTTACTCTTTCCCTTTTACGGCGCAAAGGTAAGTAGTATCTAAATGGGGATGGGTGGGGATACATAAAGTGCCAGTGTACTTTCTCATGATTTAGCACCTTCCAACAAAAAGGGAACGAGTAGGAGCTCGTTCCCTTTCCCTGTCCAGTAGACAGTTCTTATGATTTAGCATCTTTATTATAACTAATTTCACGCTATCTAACAATATCATATATCGTATATTTCACAAAATTTAAAAATGAATGTCCTTTAAAAATGCACATACCAATATTCTACGCCAAATATGCTCACTCGTTTACACAATTCAACACTGCTTTTATTTGATATAGTTTCATACATACTCCGTGATATCGTCAACCATGTTGTCTCTCCATTATAACGACGTATTTCAATAGTATAGTCTCTTCTATTACGCGAACGATGACTTTTCTTATCCACAACAAAGGCAGATTCATGTACTGGTGCTTTTACCCTAGAAATCCAATTCCACGCAAACATAGATGAAAAGCTATATGCCACTAAAGCAAGAAATACTAAAATCCACTTCCCTTTACGTATCTTTTCATCGCGACGTTTAGAAATTCCTACAAATGGAATAAATAGAATAATAGCGAATATAAAAACCAACACAAAAAAATAACCTTCGTTCCTTAAATTCATCGTATCTGCATTTATAAGTAAGATGATAATAGATGAAAGAATGGGTAAAAACGGAACTTTTATATGAGAATTCTTCCAGCTTGTTTTCTCCTCTTTTCGAATTTCACATACCATTCTTGGATATATCCAAAGATATAAAAAGTAATATAACATAGGAGAAATTGCAAAGATTAGAAATACCCATCGAATCGGTAGAGCAACAAAGACAATAAGTAAAAGAAACGTATGCACGTAGGATAAAATACGTATGGTTTTTTTCATCTTTTTAACCTTTGTCTTGCTCATTTGTTTCCCAAGTTCTTTTATCTTCTGTTCTTTTATATTTTCATCTGAATGAATTATAGAATTTCTAACAAATACATTCGCTTCACAAGATTTAATAGCTATATTTTTTTCATTGAAGTACGCAATTGCTTGTGAGCCATTTTTCATATTGCTTTTAAAATCAGCTAAACTGTTCTTATCACTATCACAGAGTCTATAAGAAACATTTGAAATCAAAAACTTAGAAACTACGACTTCACAACATCTAATGTCCTTACAATGAAAAATTCTTTTTTTCCCCAACCAATTTATATACTCACACTCTTCTTCGCTTATTCTTAGTTTATGATAATGATATAACATTAACAAATAAATACCTAACATCAGAAAGAAACCAAAGACTACAATACAAAACAATGCACTACTAATGTCTCCTACAATCAAGGAGGATAGAACACTAACACCTAGAATAATAGAGAAAAAAGTAGTCGTAATGATTCCTACTATAAATACAATTTTATTTTCACTTACTATGATTTTTTCCATCTTTATCACCTTGTTATGGAATTATTATAACAAATTATCCAATATATTACAGCCAAACATAAAAAACCAGTACCTATTACATTAGATACTGGCTATTTCTAATTACGCAACAATAAGACGTGCGCTGATGATACCTTCTCTTTCGTGAATTCGATCAATCAACTCATTGCTTACTTCATCGTTTGTTTCCAATATTGTATATGCATAATCTCCACGTCCCTTACTGAACATGTTTTCGATATTCACTCCAACTTTTGCTAAGTTAGAAGTCATAGAGCTTAACATATCAGGGATGTTACGGTTAATAATACAAATACGGTATTTCGCACCTTGTGCCATTTGTACATCTGGAAGATTTACAGAATGTGTAATATTCCCTGTTTCCAAGAATTCCATAATTTCCTTTGCAGCCATAACAGCACAGTTGTCTTCACTTTCAGGAGTAGAAGCCCCTAAATGAGGAATCCCGATTACATTATCAAACTTCAACAATTCCTTTGAAGGGAAATCTGTAATATAAGCACCAATTTTTCCTGCTTCTAATGCTTTAATCATCGCATCATCATCAATTAGACCACCACGCGCAAAGTTCAATACACGTACGCCTTCTTTCATACTTTCAATACCTTGTGCATCTACA
>JAVWJF010000217.1:0-4398 GCA_036639195.1 Longicatena sp. | reverse complement strand
ATACACAAGAGGAAGAATTATCTGATATTTATCGTAAATCTCGCCGGCAAAAGAAAAAAATGATGAAAAAGATTCACAAATCCTATGATCATATGTGCGACTGTATGGATTTAGACTAACCCCTAAGGGGTTTTTCTTTTATGAAAACATTACCTTTTACACAACGATTTATTAGAATTTGTAAAAAAAGTATCCTTCCACTACTTTCTATCTTATTACTTGTACTTGTTTTAAAACAACTTCATCTTTTTGAACGTTTGGTAGATATTTATAAGTCTTGTTTGCCAATCTTCATGGGTGGTGTGATTGCGTTTTTATTACAACCTATTATTGATCGCTTACGAAAACATTTTTCTACTCGTACTTCCGTATGTTTGGTGTATATTGGAATCCTATTAATGGGATGTGTCTTTTTAATGATTATAATGCCATTACTTTATCAACAAATTTTGGATTTTATAAAGGTGTTTCCTTCGTGGGTACAAAAGATTGAAGAGTTTTTACAAACATATCATATCTCATACGATAACTTGAATGTTGTGAAAGAAAAATATTTGGATGAGGGCTATATCATTGTCATTGATTCTTTGAAGAATACAATGGATGTTGTGACCAAATATGGCATAGCATATATTACTGCATTTTTCCTTTCTATCGATTTAGATTTTTGGAAGCGATGTGCAAAAAAACTACTTCCTAATGTACAGCGTTTTTCTACCTTTTATCTTACAATGAGTAACATTGTCTTTCAGTACTTGGTAGGTACATTAATCGACTTATTATTTATCGCATGTAGTGTTGGAGCTGTGCTTTATTTGATTGATTTTCCTAATGCTATTTTATATGCGATTATTTTAGCTTTGTTAAACTTATTTCCTTATATTGGTGCGACTTTTGGTTTGTTGTTGATTGCTGTAGTGGGATTGTTGAGCTATGATTCCTTTCCAGTCATTCCATTTCTAATTGTTTGGACCATTCAACAGATTGAATCCAATGTAATTCAACCGATGATTTTCAATCGTACAATGAATGTTCGTCCAATCCTAACCTTTGTATTTATTTTTATATCCGAAGCTTTCTTTGGAGTGGTTGGTGTAATTCTTTCTCCTATCTTTGCGGCGATTGCACAAATTGCATTTCGTTCTTATCTGCATAGTAAAACAAGTGATAAAGTAGGAGAGTGGGATGATATTTGGAGGGATTTTGATGAAGTTATGAGAGAAGAAAGTTATGAAAACTGATGTATAAACTATTTGCCAAAAGCTCCACAATATGATAAACTAAATTCATTCATTGAAACGTTGAAGAAGATGAGTACATGTCTTGACGCATCAAAGAGAGAAAGCGGTTGGTGAAAGCTTTTATGCTAAGGAATGGAAGCTACTTTGGAGTTTCACGTGATTTCGCGTTAAGAAAAAAATAAGGGTGCTTTATATACATATAAAGTGAACTAGGATGGTACCGCGTATATTTACGTTCCTGGAATAGGAACGTTTTTTTATTGTTCAGGAGGTAAGAGAGAATGAAACAATTAACAGGTAATCAAGTTCGTCAAATGTTTTTAGATTTCTTCAAATCAAAAGGACATATGATTGAACCAGGAGCTAGTTTAGTTCCACACAACGATCCAACATTATTGTGGATCAATGCAGGCGTAGCAGCTTTGAAGAAATATTTTGATGGTAGTGAAAAACCAAGAAATAATCGAATAGCAAATGCTCAAAAATCAATTCGTACCAATGATATTGAAAATGTAGGAAAGACAGCTCGTCATCATACGTTTTTTGAAATGCTTGGAAATTTTTCTATTGGTGATTATTTCAAAGAAGACGCGATTCCATTTGCTTATGAATTTTTAACGAGCCCTGAATGGATTGGATTTCCAAAAGAAAAACTATATGTGAGTGTGTATACAGATGATACAGAAGCATATCGTATTTGGACCGAAGTATGTAAGTTCGATCCAAGTCATATTTTAAAAACAGATGGTAACTTTTGGGAAATTGGTGAAGGTCCTGGTGGTCCGGATTCTGAGATATTCTTCGATCGTGGAGAAAAGTATGATCCTGAAGGCTTAGGAGAAAAATTGTTTTTTGAAGAGTTAGAGAATGATCGTTATATTGAAGTATGGAATGTTGTATTCTCACAATACGATTGTAAACCTGAATTAGATCGTTCAGAGTATAAAGAACTACCACAGAAAAATATAGATACGGGTATGGGTCTTGAACGATTGGTATGTCTTGTACAAGAGGGAGAAACAAACTTTGATACAGATTTATTTCTACCATTGATTCATGAGTGTGAAAAATATACGAAATATGCTTATACACAAGAAGAATATAAGATGGCATTTCGCGTAATTGCGGATCATATCCGTACAGTTACATTTGCACTTGCGGATGGTGCTTTATTCTCTAATGAAGGTAGAGGTTATGTGTTGCGTCGTGTATTACGTCGTGCTGTTCGTTTTGGTAAGAAATTAAAAATTGAAGGAGCATTTATGTACAAGCTGGTTCCAGTTGTATATGAGTTAATGAAAGACTTCTATCCATACGTTGGAGAAAAGCTTGAGTATATCGCAAAATTAGTAAAAGCAGAAGAAGAACGTTTCCACACAACTTTATCCGATGGAGAGAAATTGATGTTGGATGTTATGGATAAAAACAAAGATACAAAATTAATTGATGGCGCAACTGCATTTAAGTTATACGATACATATGGCTTCCCATTGGAGTTGACAATCGAGATGGCACAAGAAAGTGACTATCGTGTAGATGAAAATGGTTTCCAAGAAGAAATGGCGAAACAACGTGAACGTGCTCGTAATGCAAGAGAAGAAGCAGAATCTATGTCTAGTCAATCTGCGGACTTAATGGCGTTTACAAAAGAAAGTGCATTCATTGGATATGATCAGACACAATGTCATGCGTTAGTAATCGGTTTGTTTAAAGATGGAAAACAAGTAGAATCATTGGATAGTGAAGGTGATGTAATCTTTGATCAAAGTGTTTGTTATGGAGAAAGTGGAGGACAAATAGGGGATAGTGGTTCTCTTCATGGGGCTGTGGAAGCACGTATCTTACAAACTATAAAAGCACCACACAAACAACATTTACACAGAGTTTCTATAGATGCTGGAAAGTTGCATGTAGGAGATGAAGTGGAAATCGTTGTAGATGAGAAAAAACGTGATGTTATTACAAGAAATCACTCTTGTACACATTTACTACAAAGTGCTTTGAAACAAGTAGTAGGAACGCACATTCAACAAGCTGGTTCTTTTGTAAGTGATGAGTATTTACGATTTGACTTTACACATTTTGAAAAAGTGAGTGAAGCACAACTTAATGAAATTGAGGGTATTGTAAATCAATTCATCGCTGCACATTATGAAGTTCGTAAAGTAGAAATGCCAATTGAAGAAGCGAAGAAGAGTGGAGCAACTGCTTTATTTGATGAAAAATACGGTGATGTTGTTCGTGTTGTTTCTATGGGAGATGTATCTAAGGAATTCTGTGGAGGATGTCATGTGCATAATACACAAGAAATTGGTGTATGTAAAATTGTAAGTGAAGAAAGCATTGGCTCTGGAATTCGTCGTATTACTGCGAAAACAGGATTAGAAGCATATCAAGAATTCCATGCATTGGATCATACTTTACATGAAATTGCGGCAGATTTAAAAATGAACGGAATTACAAATATCGAGAATAGAGTTGTTCAAGTATTGGATGAAAATGCACAATTGAAAAAAGAAATCGCTGCATTACAAGCATCTATGTTTGCGTTAAAGGCAAATGATTTACAAACACACATTCAATCTATGAATGGAAAAGATGTATTAATCGAACGTATGGATGGTGTGGATGCGAATGCCTTAAAGGATATCGTGACAAATTTAAAAGCTAAATATGATAATCTTGTTGTATTCCTTGGTGGTATCGTGGATGATAAGGTTGTATTTGTTGCGGGGGCAGGGAAAGAAGCAGTATCTACTGGTGTAAAATGTGGAGATTTGGTTCGTGAAGCTGCGCTCATTTGTGATGGAAAAGGCGGAGGTAGACCTGATTTAGCACAATCTGGAGCAAAAGATACATCAAAAATAGAGGATGCATTTGCATTCATTAAAAATATCCTGTCATAATGCTTTTCAATTTGATGAAAATACGATAAAATATACATATACAAAAAGGAGGTAATACAATGAAAGATATAACAGAAACGATGTCTTTTTCAAGCGAAGAGTTAAAAAGAGACAATATCAAGCATGTATTACGCTTAGTGAAAGATGCTTTGGACGAAAGAGGATATAATTCTGTAAATCAACTTGCAGGATATCTTATTTCAAATGATCCAGCTTATATTTCATCACATAACAATGCGCGTACAGTGATT
>JAVWJF010000216.1:0-4449 GCA_036639195.1 Longicatena sp. | reverse complement strand
TATTTCCTGTTCAGTTTTCAAAGACCGATTTGTTTTCACTCTCGTTGAGTGCCTGTTAATAATACTATACTTATCTCTTTATGTCAATCAAAATTATGCTTTTTTTTCATAAAATCTTGCTTATTTTTTCATCAGTTAGTATTACCACAATTCCTGCATTCTTACTTTCTTTTCATTACCTTTTCTCATAGAAAAAGGTCGTATATAGATAGACAGAGATTTCCTTTTCTTTCTATAAAACGACCTAAATTTTAATTTGTTATTATATATATAATATATATAACTATTTTCTATTTGGTATTAAAGCTTTACCACCTCGTTTGATTACATCGAAGAAGCTCAAAGATTTTACCATGCGCTGGGCATCAACATATCCTTGGATGGCTCTTAATAATCTCTTATTGTCTCGTGATGAAAATGTATACGTTCCATTTGTTTTTGTGATGATCGCAAAACGTGGAATCCATCTTCCTTTTAATATCACAGAAGCAGATACAAAATTTATCTCCTGCCAAGGTATTTGGATATAATCTTCTACATTCTTATCATTATAAAATTCAAATGCCTTATCCCCAATCATAACCTTCCCATAGGTCGCCATCCCCATATAAGATGTTGCGTTAATTGTAAGATCAACTTTTGTATTTAATGACTGTGCCATATGCTTCACTCCTTCTCATCAAACGACGTGTTCAATAGTTATAGTGCGTATCCTTTATTACGTATAGAATTACATGATACCTGCAACACGTGCAAGAATACCAATAATGAATAATGCTACGATAATAACGATTGGTGAAATTTTCTTTTTCAATAACCAGCAGCATAACAATGTCAACAATAATGCAGACAACCCTGGAATCAATTGATCAAGATTTTGTTGTAATGTTGTTACTTTATCTACATTTAATCCATTTGCTCCTAAAGAAGCGAATTGTTCCAATGCAGATTTGATACCATTTGCTCCTGGTTCAAGATTTGCCCAATCAATATAAGCACCTGGTTGTTGAGCAACCGTAGATACAATTGGTGTAAAGCTAATGCTTACCCAACGTTGTACCAAGGAACCAATGATGAACATACCTAGGATAGAAGCACCACTTGTGATTTTCCCTAAGATTCCACCAGACATATCCTGTGCGATAGAAGTTCCTACTTTATATCCAAATTCTTGTGTATACCATAAGAACGCAAGACGCAATACATTCCAAACAACAAAGAACAACAAAGGTCCAATGATATTTCCACTCAATGCAAAGGATGCACCTAATGCTCCTAAAATAGGACGAATTGTAAACCAGAATACAGGATCTCCGACACCAGCCAAAGGCCCCATCATACCAACTTTAACACCCTGGATTGCTGCATCTTCTACAGGCGCACCATTTGCACGTTCTTCTTCAAGTGCCAAGGTAACTCCCATAACTGGAGCGGATACATATGGATGTGTATTATAGAATTCCATATGGCGTTTTAAAGCAGCAATTTGATCTTCCTTATTAGGATATAATTTTTTAATTGCTGGAATGATGGAGAATGCCCAACCACCGTTCTGCATACGTTCATAGTTCCAAGACCCTTGAAGGAACTGGTGACGCATAGCTACTGAAAATCGTTCTTTTTTTGTTAATTGAATTTTATCTGCCATTTTCTTTTCCTCCTACGCCTTTCTAGTAATCATTCAGTATATCGCCTAATGGATCAGCGGAACCGCCATTACCACCATTTGAGCTACTGTTTGATTTTAATCCAAGATATACTAATGCAAGCGCAACACCAATTGCACCTAATGCGATCAATGTTAATTGTCCAATTGCTGCAAGAACAAATCCTAGAGCAAAGAATGGCCAAGTTTCTTTTGTAGACATCATGTTGATAACCATAGCATAACCTACAGCTGCAACCATTCCTCCACCAACTGCCATACCACCTGATAACCAAGCTGGCATTGCATTTAAAGCATCCGTTACTGCAGTTGCAGGAACGATACATAATGCTAATGCAGGAATCGCAATACGAAGACCTTGCATACAAATTGCAAGAATGTGCCACATACTCATACCACGCATATTTCCTTTTTCAGCACAACCATCCATGAAGTGTACCATAGGAATTGCTAATGTACGACAAATCATTGTCAAGAATAAACCAGCTACTGATAATGGAATTGCAACTGCAATAGAAGTATTAATTGCATTTGTTACATCTGTATTTCCACCCTGTAACCCCAATACCATAAGAATGGCTGATGCTACCGATGCTAGTGCCGCATCCGGTGCAATCGCTGCCCCAACATTTGCCCATCCTAGAGCAATCATCTGTAAAGATCCACCAAGGATAACTCCTTCTTTTAAGTGACCACTTACCAAACCAACTAATGTACATGCAACCAATGGTTGATGGAATTGGAATTCATCCACAACACCTTCCATACCAGCCAGAAAGGCTACAATAACAATCAATAAAATTGTAATTACTGACATTTGATATTTCCTCCTACTTTATTTCCGCTTTCGCTTTTTTCATAATTGCTTTAAAATCATCTGCAGAATCGGTTGGTACTTTACGTACATCAATCTCAACTCCTAATGATAATAATTCTTCAAATGTTTCTACATCTTCTTTTCCCATTGCTACTGCTTTGGTAATAACAGCTTTTCCTAAGGAATGTGCCATAGAACCTAAGTTAATAGATTTAATATCTACTCCACCCTTAATTGCACGAAGTGCATCTTGTGGTGTTTCAAACAATAACATTGCTCTTGTAGAACCAAAACGTGGATCTTTTGCAACTTCAATCATTTTATCAACAGGTACAACATTTGCTTTTACTCCTGGAGGAGCCGCCTGTTCAATCATCTTTTTACGTAAATCATCTTTCGCAACTCCATCAGATACGACAATGATTCTTGTTGGTTTCACTGTCTTTGTCCAAGAGGTTGCTACTTGTCCATGTAACAATCGTGTATCTACACGTGCTAGAACATATTTGATATGTCCATCACCTACCACTGTTCCCTCTGGAATAGAACCTTGTACTGGTGCAGCTACAGGCGCTTGTTCACTTTTCTTTGGTTCTAATGCTTCTGGTAAAGGACGAACGCCCTCTCTTCCAGTATCTACAATATGTGAAGCGATTTCGTGAGCAGTTTCCATAAAAGAACGAGAACCATAAGTTTCAATCAACATCGGTAAATTTAAACCGGTAACGATTGCCCATGTATCTTCGTGTCCATTTAGTAATGTGCTCGCTTGGTTAAATGGAGTGCCTCCCCAAAGATCAACAAGAAACAAAACTTGATCTTTATCTTCAAATCCAGCAATTGCTTCCTCCATTTTGTTGCGAATGTCATCAGGTCCTTCGCTTGGCATCAGTGTACAAGCTTTTACGTTTGCTTGTTCACCAAAGATCATTGCACCAGATTGCAGTATGCCTTGAGCAAATTCACCATGACTAGCAAGAATAATTCCTACCATGTTATATCCTACCTTTCTTTTAAAAGTAAATACTCATTGCGCAAAAAAAGGACAGGCAACTATTCAAAGAATTCACATCTATACAAAAAGATGTTTCATTGCTTTAAATTAGTTAATGCCTGTCCTTAACAGTTACACACTAATGAGTATTCGGTTTTACTTTGCCATGATATCATGTAAAGCGCTTACTGTCAATATCTAATTTTTATTTTTTATACATTTTTTTCCTATTATGTTATGCACGATAAAATCCTTTATGTTATGCACGATAAAATCCTTTCCAAATGCAGTGCTAAATATCCAATTTCATTATCTGGAAGATTTTTACTTAATGTTTTTGAGAGAGCCTCACATACATCCTTGGCCTTCTCATAAGCAAATGGAAATTTTTCTTTCGTAAACTCACTAATATCCATTTGTAACTTCTCATTTGTATTCAATCGCAATATCAAAAACTTAATATGATTCATCAAACGAACATACGATATGGATTTTGTATCAATCGTAATACCCAGATCTTGTTGTAAACTATCAATGCTTTCATGGATGATGCGTGTTGCCTCCATGGTATCACTTACTTTATTTGCAGAAATAGCAGAATGCACATGCAATGTAATATACCCAATTTCATCTTCGTTGATTGTTTTTGATATCATTGCTTCTATGATATCTTTTCCCTTTTCAGCTACTTCATATTCATCAGGAAACAATAAGCGTATATCATTTAGAAATGGATTCGAAGGCATTAAATCATCCTCCATCCTTTTGATGGCATAACAAATATGATCCGCTAATGGCAACAAGACTCCCTCATCTACTTTTTCAAATTTCTCTTTTGCTAAATAAATGATTTCCGAAGCAATCTCTAAATAGATAGGATCCATTTGATACAAAAGTTCACTCGATCTTCTTGCATCATTGTTATCTTTTTGCATAATGTATTTTTTTGCTTGTTTGCTAACTTCAAATTCT
>JAVWJF010000215.1:0-4450 GCA_036639195.1 Longicatena sp. | reverse complement strand
TGCATAATCTGTTCTTGATAGATCATGATACCATAGGTATGTTTTAATATCGGTTCTAATACAGGATGAATATAATCGATTGTTTCAGGGTGTTCTCTGCGCTTTAAGTATTCTGGTATGTTCTCCATTGGTCCTGGACGAAACAATGCGACTGTCGCCACAATATCTTCGAAACAGTGTGGTTTCATCTGGCGTATTAGATTTTTCATACCTTCACTTTCTAATTGAAAAACACCCATAGTGTCTACTGCTTGTATCAATTGAAAGGTTTTCTTATCATCCAAAGGAATTCTCATGATATCAAAATCTTTTTTCGCACCCTTTTGAATATGACGAACAACATCATCAATAATCGTTAAATTACGTAGCCCTAAAAAATCCATCTTAATCAAACCTAGTTCTTCCATATATTCCATGGTAAACTGACTTGCACACATTCCTTCATCCACATCAATCAATGGGCACACTTCTTCAATCGAAACATTCGACATAATAATTCCAGCAGCATGCAAAGAAGAATGTCGTGGCAATCCTTCGAGTTGTTTACTAACCATAAATAGTTGTTTATATTTATCGGAAGAATTGATCATTTGTTTAAAACGAGGAACATTATGATAGGTATAATCAAGTGTTACCTTTGGCATATAAGGCACCATTTTACAAAGGGTATCAATCTCTCGAATATTAATATTCATAGAACGTCCAACATCCCTTAGCACTTGTTTTGCGGCAAGTGTATTAAAGGTAATAATATGTGAAACACGATGTGTTCCATATCTTTCTTTTACATATTGAATAACTTCATCTCTTCGATTATCAGGAAAATCCGTATCGATATCTGGCATAGACACACGTTCTGGATTCAAAAAACGTTCAAATAATAAATCATATTTGATAGGATCCACATGGGTAATCCCCAAACAATATGAAACTAGAGAACCCGCAGCACTTCCTCGGCCAGGACCTATATAAATATCTCTCGTCTTTGCGAAACGAATAAAATCCCATACAATAAGAAAGTAATCCGCATATTTCATACGTATAATGATATCCA
Organism: Longicatena sp.; assembly: GCA_036639195.1. Taxonomy (GTDB): domain Bacteria; phylum Bacillota_I; class Bacilli_A; order Erysipelotrichales; family Erysipelotrichaceae; genus JAVWJF01. Next base: position 3,396 of record JAVWJF010000215.1, on the reverse strand, counting down.
ATTCATAATCCAAACGTTTTTGATAAACGGTAGGTATTTGTTTGAAATCCATACGTTTCATAAGTCCTTTTTGACACAAACTACGTAAAAACTCCTCGCTCGTCACATCATATTTGTTTTGGAATTTAGGAAGGACTGCTTTAGCAAATTGCATCTTAACCTGACACATAGATGCTATTTCATCACTTCGTTTTAAATCATCTTCCTCATATAATGCTTCCATTTGTTGCATAGAGCGAAAATATCTCTTTGGACTATAATTCAACATTTTATCATCCACAGATACTCCTTGTGCAATCGCACAAAGTGTTTTATAGCTTTCTTCTTCTTGTTCATTTTTAAAATACACTCTTGAAAGTGCAACTGTTAAGATGTCCATTTCTTTACAAATGGATTTTAAAAATGGATTCTTACTTGCCAATAATCCAGAGTCATTACGGGCAATGGATACATAAAAATTAGAAAACGATAGAGAACACTCTTTTAGATATTCTATAAGTGGTTCTTTTTCTTCACGTATAATATAAGTTTCTAAATTATTTTGATCTCCATTGGTAATTACTACACAATCATTTGTATATGGCAACAATTCCTCTAATGTAAGAATTGCAATATGTTCATCCGTATTGATACGAGTAGATAGCTTCATTAAACTTTGATAACCATCATCATTTTTCGCCAACAACAATAGTCCAAAGATACCATCGTTCCATTTGACATCCACTTCCATTCCAAAGATAGGATGGATCCCCTCTTTCTTACAAGCATGATAAAAAGCCATCGCTCCATGCATTACGTTTTTATCTGTTAACGCAACACTTGTATAGCCATGTTCTTTTGTACAATCAATGATTTTTTGTATCGTCATCGTACTTTGTAGTAATGTATAACAACTTCTAACATGCAAGTGGACACTCATCTCAACACCTCGTACTTATTTTATCATAAAGAAGCACTACTGTCTTCTCTTATCCATCGAATTCCTATCATAACCACATCTTTACAACAAATGAAAAAGCCCTGTTTTTTACACAGAGCTTATTGTTCTTTTACACATTCACTTAAATCTATTAATAATTGTTTGATATCTGCTTCTAACAATCCCTTTACACCACATGCAAAGCGATGTCCACCACCATGATAGCGGTTTGCGATATCATTGATCGTTTTATTTTTCGAACGAAGACTTCCGTTATAAACACACTCACCTTGTTCATTGCGTTCTTTTTCAACAAAGAGTGCCCACGCTTGAAATTCATCAACACCACCAAGAACAAATACTTTTTCTTTAGCTTCGTTGAAGGATAATCCAAATTTCTCATAATCTTCTTTATGCACAATAATATAAGCTATACAATCATCAAACCATTTAAAATTTGAACGAATATAATTCTCATAACGAAATTGTACCATTGGAGTTGAAAAATTCTCCTCATTGGCTTTCGCGACATTTGCACCAGCCTCCAATAAGAAAGCCGCCACCTTTAATGTCTCAGATGTTATTGTAGCGATTGAAAATCGCAAAGTATCCGCGATCAAACCACCGTATAAGTATTGCGCACATTGGGCAGAAACCTGTTTATGTTCCTCTTTTAGCATAAAACCTAGTATTTCACATGTGGCACCGAAGATATCTTCAATGATTTCATGATCTGCGAACTTTTCAACAATAATATGATGATCCACTCGTATGCTAGATTTCGCCTTACTCCAACGTCCATCATCGATTCTTCCTGTATTTGCTGTATCTAATATGATCGCTAAAGAATTTTCAATTTCTTTATCATCCACTTCATCACTTGCAGGGAAATTCGATGATTTTGAACACTCTTCATACCCTAAAGCATATACTTTCTTTTCAGGATATGTATCCATAATCCATTGTTTTAAACCAAACTGTGAACCTAAAGCATCACTATCTGGTGCAACATGACGATAAATGGTGATGACATCATGTGCTTCAATGCACTCGAATAATAGTTTCGTATTCATACACTTAAATTAAGCGATACGTATCACGTGCAATCATTAATTCTTCATTTGTTGGAATTAGCCAAACTTGAACTTTACTATCTTCTGTAGATAAAAGAACTTCTTTACCACGACTAGAAGCATTTAATTCAGTGTTCAATTTGATTCCGAAGGCTTTTTCTAATCCCTCACAAATCATCTTACGCATGTTCGTATCGTTTTCACCAATACCACCAGTGAAAACCATTGCATCAGCACCACCTAATTGTGCATAGTATCCACCAACAGTTGTAATTACACGGTTTACATAAACTTCTGCAGTTAATACAGCAGCTGGATTTCCATCATGATATCCATCTTCTATGTCACGAGCATCAGAACTAATTCCACTTACCCCTAACATTCCTGATTGTTTATTCATAATATCATCCATTTCATCTGGAGTTATTCCTGTTTTCTTCATAATATAAGTTACGATAGCTGGATCAATATCTCCACATCTTGTACCCATCATAACACCAGCAAGTGGTGTGAATCCCATGGAAGTATTGATTGATTTACCACCATCTACCGCAGTAATACTAGCGCCATTACCTAAGTGGCAAGTGATGATTTTTGTATCTTTTACATCTTTGTTCATCAATTCCGCACATCTTTGTGATACATACATATGAGAAGTACCGTGGAATCCATAACGACGTATTTTGTATTCATCATAATATTTCATAGGAAGAGCATATATGTAAGACTCTTTCGGCATTGTAGAATGGAAAGCAGTATCAAACACAAATACATGTGTACATTGTGGAAGATGTTTCTTAAACGCGTTATAACCAATTAAACCAGCTGGGTTATGTAATGGAGCTAAATCGTTCAAAGATGAGAACTTTTCAACTACATCATCTGTTACTGGAACAGATTCTTTAAAGATTTCACCACCATGTACAGCACGATGTCCTGCACCAGTGATTTCATCTAAAGTATTTACAATCTTATGTTCAACCAAAGCTTCTAATAACAAAGAAACAGCTTTTGTATGATCCAGGATTGGTAATACTTTTTTTACTTTTTCTCCGTTTACCTTAATTGTGAAAATGGCATCTTCAAACCCTATTTTTTCAATAATACCACTTGTTAATACAGTTTCCTCTGGCATTTCGAATAATTGAAATTTCAATGATGAACTACCAGCGTTTACAGAAATAATTTTACTCATAATATCCTCCTATTTATTCCATGTTTTCTAAAGCATCCATCAGTAACTTTACTTCTTCGTTACCAACTTCTTTTATTTTACCATAAATCTCTTTTCTTTTCTCGTAATGTGAGACAAGATTCAACTTTTTTTCATAATCTTCTAAAATATGTGAACTTCTTTTGATATGATCATTCACTGCGGAACGTGTAATATGTAGTTCTTCTGCA
>JAVWJF010000214.1:0-4480 GCA_036639195.1 Longicatena sp. | reverse complement strand
CACCACCATCATGGCAGTCGCATATTGTTTTCCGTTCGCTTCGATATAACTAGCGGATCGTGGAATGCTATCACGATGCAAATCGATGCATAAATCAAATCCACCATAATTCACCAATGCATCATTCAAATATTTATAAGAAACAACATAGGACTTATTATAATCCAATCCTAAAGAATCTCTATATTTCACAAAATCATTCGTTTCTAAAATTACTTTAAAGCCTTTATCTTCAAGCTTCTTAGCTAAGATGGCGCCTGCATCTAGTACTGTTTTACCACCTTCATACCCTTCTTCTTGATGCGTGTTATAAATATATATTTTCTTCTGGTTCGTCGTATCGCTATTGTTATCCTTCTCCGGTGTTTGCGTTGGTGGTGTAGGGACAACGGGTGGATTATCTTGCGTTGTTTCTACCTCGATATCTTCTTTTGGGATAGTCAAATTAGAATTGTAAGATAACACGTTTAAATGATCTTTCAAAGAAATGCTTTGATCCATGGTTTTTTGGTGATAAACAAGTGAGTTCAACCAATCCTTAGAACTTACAAAGGTGCTTTTTAAACCATTCATAAATGGTGTTAAACAAAGGAACAGAAAGATCACACATACTTTTATTATAATTTTTACTGATGATTTCAAAAAAACACCTCCCTTTTCCATCGTATGAAAAGGAAGGCTAATTCATTCTTATGACTACATTACAAAAATCGACATTAGAGATTTTCGTAATCTGGATGAAGGAAATAATTCAAGCTTTCTGAAACAATGTAAATCAAGTGTTTTAATTCATCATCCATTGTTTTCGGTGTTACTACAAGATCTAAATGCTTTGCATCATACAACAAATCCAATACCCCTTCTTCTTGTATGTCACTTTCTTGTAATGCTTCTTTAATAATTGCCCCAACACTTGTGACAGTGGCAACTCCAATGGCAATCACAGGGACATGCAACGTTTTTTCATCTAGTGAACGACGATGATTTCCCACACCACTTCCAGGTTGAATTCCAGTATTGTTAATTTGAACAACGCGATTGATTCTTCCAATATTTCGCGTAGCCAACGCATCGACCGCAATAATTAAATCTGGTTGAAACTGCGCCGCAACACTTTCTATTATGCGACTAGATTCCAATCCTGTTTGCCCCATAACTCCTGGTTGCAACACCGCAACATTACGTGTTCCTTTTAATGTTTCATGATCTTCATTTTCATACAGATGTGCTGTAACTAGTATTTCATTCGCAACTCCTGGTCCTAGTGCATCAGAAGTAATAAAACGATTTCCTAGTCCAACAATCAGTATTTTTTGAAGATTGATGTTCATATGATCCACCAATTCATGAAGACTTTCATCAATCGCTTCAATCATATGTAACCTTGCACTATGATCATTCAAATTTTTACATTCAATGGATACATAGTCACCTTTGCTCTTATGAAGCTCGTTTTCTTCTTGTAAGACTTTAATATAATTACTTTTCACAAAATCATTTTGCTTTTCGATATGTTCAAATGTCTGTGAACGTACATCTTGCGTGATAAATTCATCCGCAAAATCGGAACGAATCTGATATTTATTCATCATTCTTTAACACCTCTTCCATAGTATGGATTTTTTTATAGTTATTATTGCTTTTTTAAAATGTTTTTGCTATAATTTAAAGGCAATTGAAAATTAGGAGGTGCGATATGCCACAGATCCAATCACAGAAGAAACGTGTAAAAACTAATAACAAAAGAAATTTGGTTGTAAGTGCTCAGAAGTCTTCATTAAAAACTGCTATCAAAGCTGTACTTACTGCTGTTGAAGCAAAAGATGCCGCTGCTGCTGCCACTGCCTTAAACAACGCAAATTCTAAATTAGATAAAGCAGTTGCTAAGGGTATTCACCACAGAAACTACGCTACAAGACAGAAATCACGTTTAGCGAAAGCTGTTAACGCGTTAGCTGCTTAATAAGCAATAAAGAAACAGGACGTTGTTCTGCTTTTTTTATACCCGCTCAAACAAAAACAAGCACGAATAATACCGTGCTTGTTTTTTAAAATAATCTAGTAATATCATTCCATGTCGCAAACAACATGATACCTACTAACAAAACCAATCCTGCCATCATAACAGCATTTTGAACTTTTTCATTCAGCTTTCTTCCAATCACTGCTTCAATGAGAAGAATGAAGATACGTCCTCCATCCAAAATTGGAATTGGCAATAAATTAAATATTCCGACATTCACAGATAATAAACCTGTTAAAGCCACAATAGATAAGAATCCTTCTTTCGCAACATCTGCAGTTACCTTAAAGATTCCTACAGGTCCACTTAAGTTATTTAAGCCGATACCTTGTATCAATTTACCCAATGCCTCAAAAATCATAGAAACACTTGATACCATTTTTTCCGTACCATAAGGTATAGACTCTAATAATGTAATATCTTTTACAGTATAACTATTAGGATCTTGTAGTACACCCATCATATATTGATTGGTTTCTTTATCTAAATATGGAGTAAGCTTGAGTTCCACTTGTTTTTCATTACGTTCAACTGTGAAGGTCATTTCACCTTGATAATACACCAAGAATTTTGTGACATCACTCCAACTCTCAGGTGTTTCTATTTCATCTCCTTGTTGGATTTTAATGATTCGATCGCCTTCTTTGAATCCTGCTTTTTCAGCAGGTTTCCCTTCACTAACACCAGCTACTACCGGTTGTCCAGGAACAGATACTTGTCCTTGATAAGCAGTGATTCCAACAAATATCACCCATGCAAGTACCACATTCATAAATGCACCAGCAGCCATTACAACAATTTGTTTCCAACGTTTGATACCATTAAGAGTACGTTCATAAGGAATATTTAATTCTTCATCATCTTCCGTACTATCTTCACCTGCCATCGCAACAAAGCCACCAATTGGCAATGCACGTAGCGACCAAGCAGTCTCTCCTATTTGTCGTTGCCACAACACAGGTCCCATACCAATTGAGAACTCTTTACAGTATACTCCAAAACGTTTTGCGGCAATTAAATGTCCTAATTCATGAACAATAATAATGGCGCTCATAATCAATACAAATACTATAATACTTATCACATTACCCATACTTATTTAAAACCTCCTTTTGACGCTTCTTTTACATATTCCCTCGCATTGCGATCACTTTCAATCAAATCATCCAAAGTAGGATTTTCTATAAAAGTTGCTTGTTCTACCGCTTCTATAACATATTTTTCAATATCTAAAAATGCAATTTTTTCTTGTAGGAACAAAGAAACCGCCATTTCATCAGCGCCATTCATTACAGCACCCAGATTACCACCTTTTCTACCTACATGATATGCTAATTTCAACAAAGGATAGAACTCAAAATCAGGTTTTTCAAAATGCAACGTCGCATAATCACTAAAATTGAACGGTGTAGCATCATACATCGTTAGACGTTGTGGATAAGAAAGCGCATATTGAATCGGCAATCTCATATCTGCTGTTCCTAGTTGTGCAATAATCGCATGATCACGATATTGTACCATAGAATGAATGACACTTTCGCGATGTATTAACACATCAATATCATCGTAATCAATGTCAAACAAATAATGTGCTTCCATCACTTCAAATCCTTTGTTCATCATCGTAGCACTGTCAATGGTAATACGGCCTCCCATATTCCAGTTTGGATGTGCCAAAGCTGCCTTAACAGAGACATTCTTCAAATCACTACGTTTCATATCTCGAAAGGAACCACCACTTGCAGTTACTATCAATTTATCAATCTCATGATGCGCATTTCCTTGTAAACATTGAAATATTGCGGAATGCTCCGAGTCAATTGGATAAAGTGAAACTTGGTGTTTTTTTAGTGCTTCTTTTACCAATACTCCACCTGCTACTAAGCTTTCCTTATTTGCTAAAGCCACGCATTTATCATGTTCAATTGCCGTTAAAGTTGGAACTAGACCACGAAACCCTACAATCGCATTCACAAAAATATCATAGTCCTTCAAAGAAGCAAGTTCTTTTAACCCTTCTTCTCCAAAATAAAATTCAATATCTTGGTATCGATTTTGTAACTGTTCCATATCTTCTTTATCAGCCACACAAATGTGCTTTACATGAGGCATTCTTTTGATCAATTCATGAAGCATATCTATATTATGTCCAATACTGAACGCAATAATTTTAAATTCATCACAATGATGCTCAACTACATTTATAGTCTGTGTTCCAATAGAGCCACTTGCTCCTAATAATACTAAACGTTTCATAGAGATAACACCACCAATATCATATTAAAACATATAAAATTAAAGACTAAAGAATCTACACGATCCAATACACCACCATGTCCTGGTAACAAATCAGAAAAATCCTTTATATTGAAACTACGTTTGATAGAGCTAAATGCCAAATCTCCGATTTGTCCAGTCACACACATCAAACAACTTCCTAAAAGAATACTCATAACA
>JAVWJF010000213.1:0-4503 GCA_036639195.1 Longicatena sp. | reverse complement strand
AGCAATGCTAATTGCATTCTACTTCGTGTTCCCTATTCTTCCATTCTATTTTGTCTTGTTAATCTTTCTAACAAGCGTAGTAGGCATCATCCTTGGAAACTATATTGGAATCTACATTGATATCTTCCATCCAAAACTTGTTTGGGAACAAGAAGCAGCTGCAGTCAAACAAAACATGGCAGGTTTTATCTCTATGTTAGGTGGTATGGCGATTGCGGTAGGAATGGGTGTTGTCCTCTTCTTTATTCCTCAAGAGTTTATCCTATATGCTTCCCTTGGCATATTGCTTCTCATGATCCTATTCGCTGTGTTATTATACAGAGGAATTGGGAAATTTGCCCAAGCAGCATTTGCAAAATATTAGGAGATTATATGAACAAAAAAATAGTTATATACTTTGGAAGTCAAGAACATAAACGTCCCTTTGTAGAACGTATCCTACAAGATATGAAGATACCCTATACCATTATCCATGATGAGCAACTGTTAGATACTACAGGCTATCTTATGGAACTAGAAGGATTTCAACCACATGAAGATGGAGTCATTCCCCATTATGATAGTGACCTCATGATTTTAAATTCCATCGATGATGAAGAAATCAAAACCTTCAACACCTTACTAAAAGCATTTGATTTACAAATGCCACGCAAAGCTATGTTAACCCAACATAACCAACATTGGAAAGTAGCTGATTTGTTACAAGAGATTGAAAAAGAACATCGCTACTTTCAACAAGTAGAACAAATCAAAACTATCCTATCGCATAGTAAGGATCTCATCATAGAAGAATATACCCCTATTTCTTGGAACGTCTATGAACAAGCCTTCTACAAAGCATATGACTGCATTAGCAAGGAGTGTACTCCAGAAGAAATGCAAGAGGCATACCAACAATTAACAGATGCCTTACAACAACTTGATAAAAGACTACACTAATACAAAACAGCAGTTTCTACCACAATGGTAAGAACTGCTGTTTTTTTATTCTTTACTAAGATTTTATACTTCTATCTTGTTGGCATTTTAAACTCTACAAGTGCTTTGTTCAAAAAGTCATTAAACGCTTGCATCGCTTTGAACTTTTCCACTGCAAGATTTAAAAACGTTTCACTATCCATAAGTAAATTATCTTCCACATAGTACTCTAAGTAAAAACTCTTATACTTCAAATAGGAAGCCATAGGATGTTCCTTATCATATCCTCTTGGTACATTTTTAAGTGATGTCCCTTTCAATGTAAAATGTTCACAAAAGGATGGATCTGAAATAATCTTTAGAAACTCATCCCCATGATTACATATATAATCTCGAATCATTGTTGTTGCATTTGTAAACATATCTGTAAATAAACCACCACCCAAAAAGCTCATATCTTCAGGACTAATAGAAATATAATACCCTACTGGAATTGGGTATTTACCCTTTGACGAAATATGTGCACGAAAGGTTGGATTATAGGGAGATTTATCATTACTAAAACGAGTATCTCTTACCATTTTAAAAGTAAGGTCTTTAGGGTTATGAAATAATACACTTTCATCAAACTCACTGATTCTTATGATGAGTTCTTGTAGAAAGGCTTCAAATTCCTTCTCTGCAATCTTACGCTCTTCTTTATGTGCCGCATACCATTCACGACAATTGTTTCTTCTTAGTTCTAACAAATAATCTAATATGATATTCATGTTCATTGCATAGGTTCTCCATTCTCAAAATGAAGCATCTTTTCCATAGGCTTTGATTGCAATAGTTGTTTTAAGAGTTCTTTTGATTGTATCGTAGATTTATACTTTGGTAATTCATCGAATACAATTGTTAAATCATCAAGTGAATCCATTGTCTCTTTATATTCTGTTAATACATTTAATTTTAAAAATTCTAAATTCGCAGGCTGTAAACGATGTTGTTTGATTGCATATTCAATTCGTTTCTCACAACAACAATACCCACTCTTACTTAACCCACAATGCTCACTTAGAAAATCTGCGACTTTCTTTCTCGCTCTAGATAATTTTTGACGATAGTTTTCTGGTGTTAAATCCAATACTTCTCCTGCAACTTTACTATCAATTTTAAACATCGTTCCCAATATAAAAATACAACGTGTTTTTGGGTCTAAACATTGAAGTAACACATTTGTACAAGAGAGCTTCAACTCTTCCGCTAACACTTCACGCTCTATTCCCAACAAAACCTCTTCACTATCTTCTATAAAGCCTGCTTTGATGTCATTCGCATAAAAGTCAAAGTCTAGTGGATACTTTGAGAACATATGCTTTTTATAATCAATCAAATAATTTGTTGCGATGCGATATACCCATGTCTTAAACGAAGACTTTCCTTGAAAGGAAGACAAGTGCGTAAGTATACGTATCAAAATATCCTGTGTTGCATCTTGGGCGTCAGCGACGCCTCCTAACATCCTTAAAGAAAGATTGAATACAAAATCCTCTACCTCCAGAATTAACGCTTCTAATGCCTCGCCATCACCCTCTAAAGCTTTTACTAAACATTCTTCTAATTTTTCTTTTTCCATATGTAAACTTCTCCTTTTCACTTATTAGACATCTTTTTCATAAAGTTGTGACAGAATTTCATATATTATTTTATATTCCTATATAAAAAGTATAGCATACTAAGAAAACACAGAAAAAAAATAACACTTAATCACCTTACGTTTCCAAACGTGACCTGTGTTATTCTCTTATTAAATTAGTTATGACATGCAAAATACGCTTCATCCTCTACTGGTTCTAACCATTCAGTATCTCCACCCTCTGCAGGGATTTCAATCGCTACATGCGCAAACCAACTATCTTGTTGTGCTCCATGCCAATGTTTTACCTCAGGGGCAATATAAACGACATCCCCCATCTTTAACATTCTAGCATTACATCCTGCTTCCTGATAGATTCCTTTTCCACCAGTAACCAAAAGAATCTGTCCACCTTTATGATGAATATGCCAATTATTTCTACAGTTCGGTTCAAAGGTAACATTACCTACACTAACACCTTCCATATTCAACATGTTCAAATAACTTTGTCCTGTGAAGTACTTCGCAAAGGCATCATTCTTATCCCCCGTCTCAAATACTTCTACACCCAAATCTTTGATCATTTCTTCTTTGTTCATAAATGAGTTTCTCCCACATTCTCTAACCATCCCATCACGCTTCCTCGTAACATTTTCCCACCATCTCCTTGTATTTGTAAGACTTCTTTTACATGTGCACTTGGACAAAGTTCTTGAATCGTTTTATCCGCATGCCCCATTCCTCCTCCGCCATGTGTAATAAATGGGAGGATGATTTTATCTGTAAAATCATATTTGGTTAAAAATGTTGAAACCACAGGTACAACCGTACCACACCAATTCGGTGAACCTACATAAATGGTATCATATGAGTTGATATCGAACGGCATTTTTTCTATTTCAGGTTTTATCCCGTTCTTTATTTCTTCGCTCGCTTGTTTTACTAAACTTGAATATTGCGTAGTATATGGAACCACAGGTTTGATTTCACATAGATCACTTCCTGTAATTTCTGCGATATATTTTGAAACTGTCTCTGTATGTAAAGAGCTTGTGAAATACACAACGATTGCTTTTTTGCTCATACTATAAATCCTCCTTATCTTCATCATACTCCTTGGAGTACACTCCATGTCAAGTACTTTGAAATAAATAAACAAAGTCACTCTAGGTAAAGAAAGATTTCTCTTTATAAAAACCACAAAAAATGCGAGCAATTTATTCTCGCATTTTTACACATTATTCCTTTATCACTCTTTTTCTACGATTCATAATCATCACAAGAAGTGCACCACTAACTGCTGTCCATAGAATATAAGAAGCCCCTCTTTCATCTCCGGTATTTGGTGAAGTTGGTTTCGTTGGTTTCGTTGGTGCAATCGGATCCTGAGATGACTCAGAATCCTTTTCATGTATGGTAAAGGATTTCTCAATAACAATGGTATTATCCTCTTTATCTGTAAAGATTATCTTTCCTTCACCAGGATTGATATTCTCTGCGTAGCTTACTACGTAGCGGTCTATTGCGATTTTAAAGTCTTTTCCTTCAATAGGCCGGCTCTCTTTGATTTTATATTCTGGTTTGATCTGACTGCCTGTATAAATAATATTCGCTTCATCAATAATAGTGATGTCCTCTGACCTAAGTGCTATAGTAAAGTTGCCGGTTCCTGTTAAATCACCGTTATCACCAGTAGTTATAATTCCTTCTAAAGCAAGGTATAATTCTCCCTTATTCGTCAGTGTTCCATCGTTGAAAATGGTTCCCTTATTCATGATGGTTTCGTTATTCATCATGGTTACGTTATTCGCAATTGTTCCATCATTCATTATGGTTCCATTATTCGTAATCGTTCCATCATTTGTAATCATTTCGACATTTACTATAGTTCCATTATTCGTAATCGTTTCATGATTCGTAATTGTTTTTTTATTCGTTATGGTTCCATCATTCATAATCGTTTT
>JAVWJF010000212.1:0-4542 GCA_036639195.1 Longicatena sp. | reverse complement strand
AGAAGGAAATACAAGGGATTTAGCTCTAGAGGCATTGGAAAAACAACTTGCTAAAAAGAAGATTGATGCGGAAAATATCGTACGATATCCTGCAGAACAATTTGGCATGTATGTAGGTGGAAATAAAAAGTAGAACGAATTGGATTTTTCCAAACTGTTCTACTTTCTTTTCTTATTTCGAAAATGCTGCCGCAAACCATGTTGCCAAGAAGATAAATAATGCGATTACACATATATCAATAACAAGAGGAATGATTAGGCGTTCCTTTTTACAGAGTTGAATTGTTTGCATAAAGGATTGCTTTGTCCAATTAAAGTTTTTATAAAGTGTAAGAGCGAATAAGATTGCCGCTGGGTAATTGAACATGATAAGTTGTGCGAACGCATAGATTGTACTACGCAATTTGAATTGTGCAATGTTTGCAGGGGATGTGATTTCATCAAGTGCTTTACGAGTGCGTAACCACATGAAGAAGTTCATGAAACAAATAAAGAATCCTGCCGTTAAAATCGGAGTTTTCACGATTAATTCTTGATATCCAAGATTTGTTTGCATCATGAGCAAGAAGATGAAAACCATATATAGTACAGGGAATATAAGGCACATGAAGCGTGCAAACTTATAAAACTTGAAATTCTTATGTTTAAAATACATATCTACTTTATTTGGTTTCATTGTGATAATCCCCTTTCAATGGGTCATTCAAGTACTCGCAGCCTTCTAAAACGAAGAAGCCATTTTCTACGATTGGAGTAATTGTACCATCATAATGATGCGCACGCAAGGATTGAATTTCATCATATGGGATGGTTAAATCGTAGTGGATACCTGTATAAGCTTTGGTTACATCTTCATGACGTGCGATACTAAATTCATTATCTTTCGCAACTAATTCTTTTCCTGAATGAACAGAATAGATGCTGTTGTCTTCGGACCAAGCAAAGCATGTATCTCCGATTGCCATATGTGGACCTAGTTTTTCAAATATGAGGGTGTGTAATTTATATAAGATTCCATTTTCCTTCGCTTTTACATAGGCAAAGGTATTGGTGCCAAGGGCAAATTCTCCCATAGGTAGAGTGTCGCGATGATGAAAGATGACATCCTGTATCAATTCATCATTTTTCTTAGGGTCATCGAAGTTTTGACAGCTTGCTTTTTTTACGAAGCCGTCTTCAAATTCCATACGAATATCTTCAAATGCAATTTTAGAAATACGTGCTTTACGAATATGTAATAAACCATTCGTTCCAAGCAATTGAGGACTCGTGAATACTTCTCCTATGGGAATATTGATATCGGCTCCACAGTTGGAGAAGTTGCTTTGATGTGCAGGGTCTTTAAGTTTTGGTAGTTTTACTTTAATGTTAGTTTCATTCTTATTGGAACCTATTATTTCCACAAAGTCACTTTGATCAAATACATCGATTAAGAGTTCTTGGATAGCTTCATGTTTTGTTGGGTCCATAAGATTGATTTCCATAACATCTTGGAATATCTTTTCATAGTTATCCTCACAGATTTCACGTGTTGGATATGCCATTCCCGTAAAGCTTATTTCTCCTTTAGGAACGTATGTTTCAAAGATGATTTTTGTATCCATTTCATATTGTTTGACCAATTTATTTTGTAGCTCATTCATATGAGCAGCGCTTTCTTTTGTTGTTGTGTCTAACTTGTTTTGTCCAAAGGAAACCATGATGATATTTCCTAAGTACGTATGTAAGGCATCTTTATAGAGTTCGCATACTTCTTGATATGCACTTTTTTTATGTGACATATAAGCATCATCACAAAACAAAGCCTCTTCTTGGCGATGATCGAATAAGACTTGTGGGTCTATATCTTTGTACACTAGTTGGGCAATGCATCCTTCTTGGTGATCTTCTTGTAATAGCTTAAGGATAGTAGCTCCCACTCTTTCTAATCCTACGATTAAGACAACGCGTGAACAATCACGGTTTGTCTTTTTCTTATTTCTAACATGAAATCCTTTTTGATAAGCACGCACCATTTTTTCAGCTAATTGAAGAATTTCATGTTCCTCTTTCTTTTGTATCAGTTGCGCAAGTTCAACTTCAGCATTGCTAATATAAATTCCATAACGGAAGATGTAACGTAAATCTTCTAGGTCTACTTCCCGTAGAAGTTTTGTGGTGAAGTTGTTGGTTGTATAGTTTTGTTGGAAGTCTTGTGCTAATGTGTTATGTAAATCATTTTGTACGGCATCCTTTAGGAATTCAGCAGGATTATCAAGGATATGTTTTTTCAGGATATCTACATAACGTACGATTTGTTCTATGTGTTTGATATTTCGTTGGAAGATAGAGGGCATCATCATTTGCACTTGATAATACAACCAAGTACAAATAGGCGCAAGTTCCTTAGGTAATAAACTAGCGGTATACGCAGGGTTTGCATAAGAAGTATCATAGCACTGTTGTACTTCTTGATACCAAGCATGATTATCTTGTAGTAGTTCTTCAAAGCTATGTTCCTTAAAGTAAGAATCCTGTAAGGTTTTAGAAAAAGATAATCGTTTTTCTAATTGGTTTGTTAATGTATCTAGATATGCTTGTATTGCGTTATTTTGTAGTTGCATAAGATGTCCTCACTTTCTATAAATGAAAAATCTCCTTACGGAGACCTTTCTTATTCCCAATCTATGATCTCTTTGATCTTTGTTGTAATTTGGATTACTTGTGTACCATATATGATCTGTAGAGATTTTTTACGTCGAACGATTCCAATTGCACTTAAGTTGGAAGTCCATTCTTCATCTGTTGCGCACTTTTCTACTTCTTTTAATTCTACACGTAAACGAGTGGCACAGTTGGTAATGTTTTCGATGTTTTCTTTACCACCAAGAGCTTCTAAGATACGTTGTGGTAAATCATCACTAATTTCAATTTTAACGAATTCATCAGATCCGATTTTTTCTGCTTCTTGTTTCTCTTTGTAATCTTTTTTAGAATATAATGCAAAGTCTTCTCTTCCATCACGACCTGGAGTTTTGATATCCCATTTTTCAATTGCCCATTTAAAGATGAAATAGAACACGATGAAGAAAATTGGAATCAAGAATACAAGTGGCCATGCATGTACTTTTTGTGGCTGTAGCAAGTTTGGAAATAAGTTTCTAAAGCTTGCGCCAATAATAGATACATTCAATGCTTCACATAGTACATACCCTAACGCTGTTAATGGTGCATATACTAAGAAGAACAATGCTGGCGCAACAAATAGGAAGGTATATTCAATTGGTTCTGTAATACCGATTGCAAATGCGGTCACAACAGCAGGAATCAAGATAGAAGCTGCTTTTTTTCTATTTTCCTTAAAGGCTGTTTTATACATTGCATAGGTAATGCCAGGTAAAGCACCAAAGTGAACTAAGATACGACCTGTTTCGAAGTTTCTTGTAATATATCCCATGGAATCAGGATCACCTAATTGCGCATACATAATGTTGGTAACACCTTGATATAGTTGTCCACCTATTTCCATTGTACCACCCATACTTGTATACTGTACAGGAATTAAGTGATGTAAACCAAATGGAAGTAATGCTTTATCTAAGAATCCAATAGCGAATGTTCCAAATAAACCAGAACCTGTTAACATATTTGTTCCAGAAGAAATTACGCTAGATAGAATTGGCCATCCAAAATACATGATGATACCAACTGGAATTGCAAATATAAACATCATGATGATAGCGAAACGTGGACCAGAGAAGAAAGACAGTGAAGGTCTTAACTTCTGTTGGTAGAAGCGATTGTGAATCACACTTGCCAAGAAAGCTGTGATATACGCTCCAAAGATAGAACTATCATATGTAAAGATTCCCAAGAATGTGGTATATAGAGCAGCCTTCATGGATGCATTATCCAAACTCATACCAGACGATACGAAGGCTTCTACGGTTGTAGTTTCAGGTGTGATACCATTTACTGCAAATAAAGATGAAATTACTTGGTTCATAGCGATAAAGAATACAACAGCACCAAACGCTGCCCATCCTTTCTCACGTTTTGCTAGTGAGAATGTAATTGCGACTGTAAAGAACAGTGGCAAGAAACGCATAACCATAAACCCTAAATCATTGATAAGTTTAAAGAAACTGTGAATCAAATTTCCTTCAACTATAATTCCCCCAAGACCCAAAGCCTGCACATTATTGATATTGTAGAACGCGGAACCAATACCAATAAAGAACCCGGCAACAACCATTACTATGATTGGTGTCATCATCGCGCCGGCAAATACTTGTATTTTATCTTTCATTGTTACACTCCTTTTCCTAACTTTATTTTATCATGATGATAGAAAGTGCTAAGCGTTGTAATTATTTAAAAGTTCCCTAACAATGTGGTAAAAATTAAACAATTAAAACGCTTTCATTGTAAGGGTTATGAAGGATAACAATATTTTATCATACTACTCCAAAGATATATACCCACCAACGATTACGAAAGACAAAAAAAAGGCACGCTTATTCAGCGCACCCACACCATATATAGAACCATAACGAAATTGAT
>JAVWJF010000211.1:0-4643 GCA_036639195.1 Longicatena sp. | reverse complement strand
AGTTCTTGTACAAGGGTGTTATGTTTTGCTAGATTGATAGATCCTACCGCTAAGGCAACACTTGTTAAAAGAACCAAACCTTCTGGTACCATACCTAACAAAGCCGCAACTGTTGAAACAATCGCTTCAGGAAATGTTGCTCCTGTAATGAATAACTGTTTACTAAATAATAAGACTCCCACAGGAATGATAATGATACCGATGGTCTTAATGATAAAGTTGATAGAATCACGTAGTTGTGATTTGTGTTTCGTTAAACGTTTTGCATCGCACATGATACGTTCTGCATAATTATCTTTGCCCACGTGCAACACTTGGCACTTTGCATTTCCACTTGTTATAAAACTTCCAGAATACAGTTCATCTCCTACATGTTTAATAATGATATCAGATTCTCCTGTAACCAATGATTCATTTACTTCCAAACGCCCCTCCAAGACAATGGCATCCGCACATATTTGGTTTCCTGTAGATAATATCATAATATCATCTAGTACAAGTTCATTCATATGTATTTCGACCAATGCGCAATCACGTAATACTCTAATATTAAACTGTGTAATTAAGGACAATTTATCAAGCACACGCTTTGCCCGAATCTCTTGAATGATACCAATAAAAATATTAGAAATAACAACACCTAAGAATAAAATGTTACGAAAGGAACCAATAAAAATTATCAAACCTGCTAAAATAGCATTGATCAAATTGAATAGTGTAAGAAGATTATCACGAAAGATTTCCTTATAACTTTTTGTGATCGTTTCGCTTTGGACATTGACTTGTCCTTTTTGTATTCGATCATCGATCTGTGATTGTGTTAGTCCACATTGTAAATCGATGTCCATGATGTGCTCATGTGCCATAGTCGTTCACCTCATATTATCTTTCTTTTATTATAACAAATCTTTGTATGTTTTAGTCTTACGTTATTGTAATTTTTATGTTGAATTGTGGGATATAGATGAAATCGATGGTTTATGGTATACTATACCCGCAAGATTTTGAAAGGAATGTCGTTATGAGTATATTAAATGTAGAACATGTATCACAAAGTTTTGGTGGACGTCAAATATTAGAGGATGTGTCTTTTCGTTTGTTAAAGGGGGAGCATGTTGGATTGATTGGGGCAAATGGAGAAGGAAAATCTACTTTTTTAAATATTATTACAGGAAAGAATCCTCCTGAATCAGGTAAGGTAGAATGGTGTAATCGTATTACGACTGGATATCTCGATCAGCATACCATATTAGAAAAAGGGAAGAGTATCAAAGATGTGTTACAGGATGCGTTTCATCATTTGTTCGATTTAGAAGCAGATATGATGAAAATGTATGAAGATATGTGTGATTGTAGTGAAGATGAAATGAACGCTATGATGAATGATGTAGGGGAAATACAAGATATATTGGAACACAGTGGCTTTTATATGATTGATACAAAAATTAATGAAGTCGCAAGTGGTCTTGGTTTATTGGATATTGGTTTGGATAAAGATGTTAGTCAACTGTCTGGTGGACAGCGTTCAAAAGTATTATTGACCAAGTTATTGTTGGAGAATCCTATGATTTTAATCTTGGATGAGCCTACCAACTATTTAGACGAAGATCATATTCAGTGGTTAACAAACTTCTTATCCAATTATGAAAATGCTTTTATTCTTGTTTCTCATGATATTCCATTCTTAAATAATGTTGTCAATATTATCTATCACGTTGAAAACTGTGAGTTGACTCGTTATGTAGGTGATTATCAATATTTTGAAGAACAATATGCGCTTAAAAAACGTCAACAGGAAGCTGCTTACAATAAACAACAAAAAGAAATCGATGATTTAGAAGACTTTATTGCACGTAATAAAGCACGTGTCGCAACACGTAATATGGCACATTCTAGGCAAAAGAAACTAGATAAGATGGATATTATCTCAAAACCAAAAACAAAGATCAAACCTGTGTTCTCGTTTGAATCCGCAAGAACGCCAGGTCGCGTTATTTTCGAAACGAAGGATTTGATCATTGGGTATCAAGAACCCTTAACTTCACCATTGCATTTACTCTTAGAGCGTAACCGTAAGGTTGCGATAAAGGGAGTGAATGGATTAGGAAAAACTACGTTACTAAAAACCTTAATGGGAAAGACACCTGCTTTATCTGGAAGTGTGGAAGTGGACCCATTTGTGGAAGTAGGCTTCTTTGAACAAGAAGAAGTATCCACTACAAAAACAGCGCTTGATTATTTTTGGGATGAATATCCTGCATATAATAATGGAGAAGTACGTGCAGCACTCGCAAAATGTGGTTTAACTACTGATCATATAGAATCTGGTATGTGTGTGCTATCAGGTGGGGAACAAGCCAAAGCACGATTATGTGTCATCATGAATCGTCCATGTAATGTTCTTGTGTTGGATGAACCTACCAACCATTTAGATGTAGATGCAAAGGAAGAATTAAAAAAAGCAGTGAAAGAGTATAAAGGAACTGTTTTATTAGTATCCCATGATCCTGACTTTTATATGGATATTGTGGATGAAGTATGGAACTTAGAAGAATGGACTACAAAAATATTATAATAGGTAGTATACTGAAGATGGAAGATAAGTGAATTTCCATGGAGGCGATGTTGTGAGTAGACGACTAGTGCTGTATTGGGTTTTGTTTATTGTGTATGTGATTTGTATGATTTTATCTTTGTTTCAAGGGATCTATTTAGGAACTGCATGTTTTGCGATATTGCTTATCAAGATTTGTATGGATTTATACGATAAATATAAAGAAAAGTAATAAAAAAGATCATCTTTGTGAGGAATTCACATGAGATGATCTTTTCTTATAGCCATTTTATTTTATTCTCTGTTTTATTTTTTATTTTTTTAATGTTGCTTCTGTGTCGATAAATAACAAGGATGGTTAATAACCAACTAGCAATTACGATTTCAATACTAGTCGTATATTGCATAACACTAATATAAATCGTACTAACAACTGCCGCAACCATACTAGATAAAGAAACCATTTTTCCAAGATATAGTACAATTACAAAGAAGATAAATGGGATTATGACATACCAACCATTTTGAAAAGTAAAGATGGATGTAGATAATAAGAATCCAAACATTGTCGCAACTGCTTTACCACCATGAAATCCCGCAAACACAGGATAACAATGACCAATACAAGCCGCTAAACCAGCCCATATACTCGCTTCACGATCGAAGATGGATACAATCCCTACCGCAAGAACAACTTTTAACACGTCACAAGCAATGACAGAAATACCAGCATTCTTTCCTAAAACTCTTCCCGCATTGGAACCTCCAAGATTTCCACTCCCGAAATTTCGAACATCTGTTTTGTAAAATACTTTTCCAATCACAAGTGCAAATGGGATGGAACCTAGCACATATCCAAGTGCTATATATAAAGTCCAATATATATTCATAACGTTCACCTCGATCAAATTACGTATCTATTTTAACATCAAATAAGGTTCTATAAAAGAAAAATAAAATCTATTCTACTTTTTTTTGGTTGGTTGCGCTATAATAAGCGTGTTGAGGAAATTCGAATTCCTGTTTTTTTATTGATGTTTTGTGATGTTTTTGTTACACTAAACAAGGAATTCGTGAAATGAAAGAAAGGTGTGATTGTATGGCAGAAAAAGCTTATGATGGTAGTAGTATACAAATTCTTGATGGCCTTGAAGCTGTACGTAAGCGTCCGGGGATGTATATTGGTTCTACGGATGGCAGAGGACTTCATCATCTCGTTTGGGAAATTGTCGATAATTCTATCGATGAGGCCTTAAATGGACATGGTGATACAATTAAGATTACCATAGAAAAAGATAATGTAATTTGTGTAGAGGATAGTGGACGAGGTATGCCTGTAGATATGCATGCTAGTGGCGTTCCTGCAGTACAGGTTATTTATACAATACTACATGCGGGTGGTAAATTTTCCAGTGATGGAGGATATAAGACAAGCGGTGGTTTACATGGTGTAGGTGCCAGTGTTGTAAATGCGTTATCACAATGGGTAGAAGTCACAGTATATCGTGATGGAAAAATATATCAGATTAAATTTGAAGATGGCGGTAAGAAGACAAGTAAGTTAGAAGTGATTGGAAAAACAAATCGTACAGGAAGTAAGGTGCGTTTTTTAGCAGATAAACGTATTTTTTCTACGACATCCTATTCTTATTCACAAATCGCGGAACGTGCACAAGAAGATGCATTCTTATTGGAAGGCTTACGTTTGGTAGTAAAAGATGAACGTGATGGAAAAGAACGAGAAGAAACATATCATTATGAAAATGGTTTAGTTGCGTTTATGGAATATCTTCACGATGATAAACAAACTTTCCATAAACCAGTTTCCTTCAGTGGGAATGTGAATGATATTAAAGTGGATTGTGCATTTCAATATACGGATGAATACCAAGAAAATATTTTCTCTTTCGTTAATATTGTGCGTACCAATGATGGTGGGACACATGAAACAGGTGCTCGTAATGCATTTACGAAAGTGTTCAATGATTATGCAAGAAGAAATGGCATATTAAAGGAAAAAGATAAGAATTTTGAAGGTAGTGATGTCCGCGAAGGATTAACGATTATTTTATCGTTGGGTATTCCTGAA
>JAVWJF010000210.1:0-4690 GCA_036639195.1 Longicatena sp. | reverse complement strand
AGATCCTACTTTTTCTAAGCTCTATAACATAGTTTCCATAATAAAAATCCCACCTTTGTGGACTTTTGAAATTCATTCATTTCATTTGTCTACTTTGGTGGGATTGTATTAATCACAAATTGGGTATATTTATTGTATATTATGTAACATTTTTTCAATTTTTTAAATTATCTTTACGCATACACTGTATTTCATCTGCTTGCATACCCAACTGGTTTACATGTATTTCCTCTTTTAAAGGACACGCAAGTGGTTGAATCATATAAGAACATAACGTACAGTATCCCATAGAATCGCTTCTACGTATACACTCATATTTACATTTCATAATACAGTTTTTATCAATCCATTTCGCAAGTTCCAACATCGCATTTTCTGCTAAACGATGTGTAAACTCATTTGGTAAACCTGCATCTAATAAATAGCGATATAAAATATCCGCGTATGTTAAGCAATATTCCATAATGAAGAAGTTCTCAGCGTTCTCTTTTTGGATATGTGTTGGCCATAAAGAGCGAATGATATGATTACGATCATATCGTTCTTGTTCAATACGCTTTCTTGGATTTTTCAAGCATTCATGATTGCATTCTTTACATCTTGATAAAAATTCTCCCATGGTTTTAAGTACTTGGAATTTAAAAGTAGGAAAATCTATCTTAACAGAAAAATCCTTTTCCAACTTAGGAAAAGCTTCTGCACACATAATTAATATTGCATCTACACTTTCTGCTTCAAATACAGATAACTTTGTGATAGGTTTTTCTAAAAACATCATCAAATCATTACTATTTAAGTATTTCATATAAAATCACCTCCTTAATATTACACTAATTGATAAAGTAAATAAACCTTAATGAAACATTTTTTATATTTATACGGTCTTCTTTATAGAGGAGCGTGAATAGGATGAAGAAATTATTGATGATTTGTATGCTAGGTATTCTCATTGGCATAGGGTGTTCAACACAAAAACAGGAACAAAAAGAGGCATCTGTTTCAAAAGTAAAGGATTTTGGTGAAGTTCTATATACATTCACTGAAGAAAATGATGTAAGCGCATGGAATTCTTTTGTGAAGGAAAAATCACAGTATCAAAAAGCTACCATTAAAATCATAACGTATACAACAGAAGGAGACCCTATTATCACCACATTAACGAAAGATAAAGATGGGTATATGTTAACAATCGATTCTAGTGCTGATGGGTATCGAGGACATATTAATCCCATTGTATCAAAGTCTTTTAAGTACCTGCATAGTATGAATGGGCAGGAATATAGTGATGCTATAAAAGAATCGTATATCATCTGTTTTAGCGAAGATCCTGCTTTCATGGACTATTGGTTTCTTAGCGATTATCCAAAAGTAAACATATTTAAAGAACGTGATATCAACATTATAAAAACGCCTACTTTTATAATGGATCCCTACAACATATTGGTTACAAAACGAAAATAACATACAAGAAAAATGCAAAGCACCCCTTGCACGTACAAAAAAAGATCCCGATAAGCGACTGCTTCGGAATCTCTCGTTAATTATCATGGTGGAGCTTATCGGGATCGAACCGATGACCCCCTGCGTGCAAGGCAGGTGCTCTCCCAGCTGAGCTAAAACCCCATGTATAATTAAATTCGATGGTGGGCCTGAATGGACTTGAACCAACGACCTCACCCTTATCAGGGGTGCGCTCTAACCACCTGAGCTACAGGCCCATTTCCATCGAATGCCTATATATAATACCATGTGAGTATTATCGTGTCAACTACTTTTTGAACAATTTTTTATTACTTTTTTATGTTAAAAAATTGAAGTATTCACTGATACCATTATATAGGGTTTTGGCTACTTTCTGTTGGTATTCTTCTTGAATAAGCAAAGAGCGATCTTGTGCATTTGATAAGAAACCACATTCGATTAGGGATCCTATTTTTTTTGCATTATTTAATATATAGTAATCTCCTTCTTTACATGTCATTTGCGTACCAGTTAATGTTTTTAAATGTTTCTGCATGATTTGTGCAAATGCTCTAGCAACTTCATTATCCTTTTGATAGAAAGCTTGTGCTCCTTTCACATTCGTATTTGGATATGCATTTAGATGAATCGATAAAAATAAATCTACATCTTTATCGTTGATAATGCTTATCCTTTTTTTCATATCTTCTTTCTTTCGTATCTTCGCATCTTTTGAAGCTAAATCATAATCTCCATCTCTTGTCATAATTACTTTAGCTCCAGATTGTTCTAATAAGGCTTTTGTTTTCTTTGCAATAGAAAGGTTGATTTCATCTTCCTTATATTTACCACTTTTAGCACCTGCATCTATTCCTCCATGTCCACTGTCTAATACAATCACAATGCCAGCAAGATTTTGTACTCTTTTTAAAGCTGTTACACTTGTTACACGAGTCATAAAAAAGCTTCCAAATAATAATGTACAAAGAATTGCGATTCCAAGTATATATTTTTTCTTTTTCAAGTTCTTCACCACTAGCAGTATATGAATACACCAACAAAATTATTGCGTAAAATAAAGACAATCGTCTTTTTTAAATTTTATTACCCGCTTGATAAGCTTGATTCATAAGAGGAGTTTTTTCTACTTCATGCATATCATATACACCTAATCCATAGATGATATCTCTAACATTTGGTTCCTCTAGACAATCAAAGAAACCTTGGAAGCTTTCTACTACATGTTTCATAGGTTCTCTGTCTTCTTCTGCAGCGCTCATAATTACATAGTAATCTTTATTCCCAAGTTTTGTATACACAGGGCAAGTACGATCAATCAACATTTTCATTTGTGCACTCATATTGTAAAAATAGACTGGAGTAGCCATTACGATCACATCTGCCGTAACCATTTTTTCTAAGATAGCATCCATTGCATCTCTTTGTACACAACGTCCAGTCTTGGGGCAACTTCCACATCCTGTGCAAAAATGAATATCTTCCTTAGCAATTTGAATTTTTTCAACACGATGTCCAGCATCTATGGCGCCTTTCATAAATTCATCACACAATACATCTGAATTGCCTTGAATCCTTGGGCTTCCTGCTAGTATCACAACATTTTTCATTTATTTCCCTCTTTTCTCTTTAATTTCTTTTCACCAGTTAATACTCTTGTTTCATATCCTTCGATCTTTTGATTTAATCGTTCTAGAGTCATCTTCATTTCTTGCATACGCTTTGTTAATAAATTGCGTTGTTCCAACAACAACTCTTTACGTGCAGCAATCGTAGAATCGCCTTCTTGAAACATCGCTACATATTCAATCAAAGATTCAATTGATAAACCAGCACTTCGCATACACTTAATGAATTCTACCCACTTGGTATCTTCTTTTTGATAATCGCGAATACCTCCAGGGGTACGATGTACAGGAGGTATTAAGTGGATTCTTTCATAATAACGTAATGTGTCTTGTGAAATATCATAACGTTCACTTACCTCTTTTATACTTGCCATAAAAATCCTCCTTATGGTTCTTTCCTTCTATTATAAACCTTGGAGTAAACTCCAAGGCAAGCATTATTTTGTAAACATTAAAAATGTCTACATCTTTGTCTTTTCCGTTATCCTCATTTCTGCTATAATATCACCATGTCAAATTTTAAATTAAAACTATTAATCTATTTCGCCGCAATTTCTGCAGGCGCCCTATTGATATCTAATCTCGCAGCGATTAAGCTATGGGATTTTTTAGGTATCGCCGTTGATGGAGGAATCGTTGTATTTCCTCTCACCTATATACTCGGTGATTTAATCGTAGAATTCTATGGTAAGAAAATTGCCAAGAGTGTTGTTTTCTCTTCTTTCCTAGTCAATATTATTGCCGTTATTGCTTTCTATATAGTAATAGCGTTACCATCGTATCCTGGATGGGATATGCAAGATGCGTATACAAGTGTTCTAGGGTTTACTCCACGTATTATCATCGGTTCTCTTACAGCTTATATTTGTTCAAATTTATTGAATAACTATATTTTTACAAGATTGAAAAATGGAAATGGCGTATTTGCGAGAAGTTTTATCGCAAGAGCATTGAGTTCTTCTGCATTTGCCCATATCATTGATTGTATCATATTTGAAACAATTGCATTCTTAGGTGTGTTAACATTGAAAGAATTCTTCGCACAAGCAGTATTCGCATATATATTAGGTATCGGATTTGAACTTATCTTATCCCCTATGGAAGTTATCATCGCAAAAAGATTAAGAGGTAGACTAGAATGACAAATTATAAAAATAACAACACATTTAGCTTTGAAATTGAGAAAAAAATTCCTGGTAAATTAGGACGTGCTGGTATTATACATACTCCACATGGTGATATTAAAACACCTGCATTTATGTGTGTAGGTACAAAAGGAGAAGTTCGCTTTGTTGCAATGGAAGATTTAGCAAATATTCATGCACAGGCTATGTTAAGCAATGGGTATCATCTACGTAACATTTCACCTGAAATTGCGCAACAAGGTGGTTTAGCAAAATGGTCTGGTTGGGATGGACCAACGCTTACTGATTCTGGTGGTTTTCAAGTGATGTCGCTGGGATCTGGTCTTGGAAAAGTAGTTAGTATGAAACGCGAAGAACAAGTGATCAATACAGATCCTAAAGAACGTTTAACCCACGTAACAGAAGACGGAGTAAGATTTATCGACCCTTTCACAAATC
>JAVWJF010000209.1:0-4735 GCA_036639195.1 Longicatena sp. | reverse complement strand
CCAAGTGATGAGGTTGGTAATGAATTAGTATCGATTGATAAATTAGATGAAGCTGGTATCAATCCTTACTCAGACGTACTAAGCCTTGATAAATATCGTGAATTGTTTGGAGAAAACAAACATGAGTTCACAGGCGTTGATTATGTTGCATACTATGGTGATATAATTCGTGAATGTGGTGCGGAAGTGGAAATTATTTTTGCGAATAATCCAAAAATGATTTTGGATTATACAAAGAACGTTTTGACCTGTGATATTCATACACGTGTTCGTACAAAACGTATTTTAAAAGAAAACGGTGCTGAAAAAGTATGTGGTCTTGATGATATCATGACCAATAGTATCGATGGTTCTGGATGTAATGAAGCATATGGTTTGTTAGGTTCTAATAAATCTACAGAAGATACCGTAAAACTATTCCCAAGAGAATGCAATGGGTTAGTAGAAGATATTCAAGCACAGATTTTGAAGAAAACTGGAAAGCATGTAGAAGTTATGGTGTATGGAGATGGAGCGTTCAAAGATCCTGTTGGTAAGATTTGGGAACTTGCAGATCCATGTGTTTCACCAGCTTATACTGCAGGTCTTGAAGGAACACCAAATGAATTGAAATTAAAATATCTAGCAGATAACGACTTCGCTAATTTAACAGGTGAAGAGTTAAAGAAAGCAATCGAAGAAAAAATCAAAGATAAAGATGGTAGTCTTGTAGGGAATATGGCGTCTCAAGGTACGACTCCTAGAAGGTTGACAGATTTGATTGGATCTCTTTGTGATTTAACTAGTGGATCTGGGGACAAAGGTACTCCAGTCGTATTAGTACAAGGGTATTTTGACAATTATACAACAAGTAAAGGGTAATCATTACCCTTTTTCTTTTTAAAAGTATATACTTTTGGAATTAAATGTATAATTCTTTCTTAAACACCTTGTGTTTGGTAGGAATTGTTGCTATACTTATAGAAAAGAGATATGTGGTCGGGAAGCATCATATCATTTGGGACCATCAGGGAAGAGGAGCCTATTACTTATGCGTAGGAAAGATTATCGTACAATCTTACAATCGATTATTATAGGTGCAGTTTGTTTATTGCTCCTTATTTCTGTTGCGATTACGTATATGGATTATTTAAATAAAAATATTACTTCTGAAATAACGACAACCTTAAAAGAAGTTTCTAATAAGAACGCGATTACCATTCGTAATAAAATGCATAGCAATCTAGAATTGTTAGATTCTTTTGCGGAGTATATCAAATATGAAAACTTGAATGATAAAAAGAACATAGTGGATAAACTAGCAACCGTTGCAGGTAAAAATGGTTATAAACGTATGGGAATTGCGGATGTAAATGGAGACTGTTATACAACGGATGGAGTTTCGTTGAATATTAGTGAGCGAGAATATTTCCAAAAGGCAATTAAGGGTGAAAGAAATGTATCTGCTGTATTGAATGATTTAATTGGAGAAGATAAAGGCTTAATCAATGCCTATGCTGCACCTGTGTATCAAGATAATACCATCCGTGCTGTTATTTTCATGGTGAAGACAACAAAGGGGGTCGCGGATAATTTATTGGTGACAAGTTTTGATGGTCAAGGTTATTCAATGCTTGTAGATTCCCAAGGGAAAGTTGTATTGCGAAACAATGAGGATACAAATACATATAGCGATTTAGATGAATTGATGTATGATGAAGAATACCGTAAAATTGATCGTGCCCATAATGAAGGCGTTGTTTCCTATCACGATGACAACAATAAGTATTTTATGGCATATGGAGTATTAGGAATCAATGATTGGGTGGTTGTTTCTGTTGTTCCAGCGAGTGTTGTGTCTGCGCAAATCATGTCCTTTACACAAATGGCAGTACTCACATGGGTGATTATTATTCTTGTGTTTATGATTCTTTTATTCTATATCTATGTTTCTTGGCATCGTAATAATAAGAAAATGCAAAAAGTATTATTCAAAGATACGTTAACTGGATATGATAACTTTAATAAATTTAAAATGGATGTAGAATCCATCGTGAAATTAAAGAAAGATACCAATATTGGATCTTTAATAGAGCTTGATATCGAAGATTTTAAGATGTTCAATAAAATTCATGGATATGAGATAGGGGATAACCTACTCAAAAATATTATGCGCTGTGTGAATTTGTATTGTGGTAGTAATGAGCGTTGTGCACGTATTAGTGACGATCGTTTTGTGGTATATTGGGAAGATAATGATGAAGCAGTAATTACAAAACGAATCAATCAAATGTATTCCAATATCATTATGATATTCGAAACAGAGTATGACCATCAAGGGATTAAGTTTCAACTTTGTTTTGGTGTGTACATCATGGAGAGTGGGGAAACTAATATTATGAATTGCCTAGATAAGGCAGTATACGCTAAAAACTATATCAAAAAGAATCATGAAGATCACATTTCTTTCTATAATGATGAAATGTACCAACAAGTATTAAATGAGAAGTATATGTTGGAACGATTGGATAAAGCTATCAATGATGGAGAATTTGTTGTGTACTTGCAACCGAAGGTAAATGTAAATACGTTTGAAATCGTCGCTGCAGAGGCGTTGGTGCGATGGCGTGATCCAAGTAGGGGATTGATTCCTCCAGGAGAATTCATTCCATTATTCGAACGGAATGGAGCGCTCCATAAACTTGATTTTTATGTCTTCCATAAAGTATGTAGAACACTGAAAAGATGGCAAAATGAACACAAGAAAATGATTACAATTTCGGTGAATATATCAAAGAGTTATATGTTCTCAAAAGGATTTGCAAAACGATTACATGAAATTATAGAGAGCAATCATTTAGCACCTGAATATTTAGAATTAGAGATTACAGAAAGTACAATGTTAGAAAACCCAAATGATTTATTAGCTATTATAGATGAATTGAAAGGGTATGGCTTTAAAATTTCGATGGATGATTTTGGTAGTGGGTATTCTTCTTTGAATATGTTAAAAGAAGTACCAATCGATGTTATCAAATTAGATCAAGTGTTCTTTCAACATACAGAGGAAACTAAGAGAAAGAGCAATATCATTGTGGCTGGTTTATGCCAGTTGATTGATATGTTACACATTGAAACGGTGGCAGAAGGAATAGAAAATCTAGAACAATTACAATTCTTGAAACGTGTGAAATGTCATGTTGCACAAGGATTTTACTTCTATCGTCCAATGCCAATTCCTGATTTAGAAGCAATTTTAAATGAACAAAAACAAGAACATACAGCATACACTGTAACGTGAGGTGAGCTGTATGTTTTTTTTATCTTTTCAAGAATGGTTAACGTATCATGGAAAAACATTACAAGAAGTGAACGAAAAAGACTGCATGGAAGATTATGTAATTCTTTATCTACGTTATTGTAAAATCCATCACATATATTCCAATCTTTATGATGTTTTTTCAGAACAAGATTCTTAAAATGTTTGACGAAAAAGAAAGCAATTCTTTTATTTTTTTAGCATATCTCGACAAGATAACAAAGCCATTTTGTTTATACTAGAACTTGTTGAGGAGGGATACTATGGAAAGCTATGTAGAAGTGAGCTTTCTACATAATGCAATGACCATATTACTGTGTGTGTTGCTAGGAGAGTATGCGGCTTTGCAACCAGTTTCTCTCAAACGATGCATATTGTACGCGATTCTTGTGAGCGCTGTCGCCACTTTGACTTGGTCGGCGTATAGTTTGGTGTGGGTGGTTGTGCTGGAGTTGATCAGCTTCTTTTTTTTCTTTCGCTATGCATATAAAAGTTATTTTTGTTCGTTGATCTTTCGTTACTTGTTTTATGGCTCTGCCTTTTTGTTTTATGGGGGAGGGTTTCATAATGGGGTATGGTTTGTACCGATGGGGACCTCCTTTCTCTTCTTATGGGCTATTTATGCATTGTTATACGCTTTGTTATTTGTGAAATGGAAAGATATCTTTGCGAAATTGTCCTATGTGTATGAAGCGAAGTTTTTTACAAATCAAACAAAGATGGGGTTAAAATCGTATTTGGATAGTGGGAACTTATTAACCTATAAAGGAATACCAGTCATTTTTGTAGATAAGAAATACCAAGCATATTTTAAAAACGAACGCATAGAATTAATAGTAATGAACAGTGTCACTTCAACTGATGTAATGCGCTGTTATGAATGCGAGATACAGATGGCAGGATGTAAGAGACATAAAGTATATATCAACGCAGAGCGACATTTGAAACTGCCATTCAAATGCGTAGTACTACTAAATATGAAATTGATGACGATGGGGTGAAACTATGAGAAAACTAATCAAAATATTGAAGTTTTTATTCTTTAAACAGGATGAGATTCAAGTGTACTATATTCAAGGCAATGATGTACTACCTAAACCTTTGGAAAAAGAAGAAGAGTTGGCAGCTTTGATTGCGCTTGAAAATGGTGATGAAGAAGCACGTAATAAACTCATTGAACACAACTTACGTTTGGTGGTGTACATTGCGAAGCGTTATGAAACCAATCCAATTTTTATGGAAGATCTTATTAGCATTGGCTCCATTGGTTTAATCAAGGCGGTAAATACGTTTAAACGTGACAAAAATATTAAACTTGTAACCTATGCATCTAGGTGCATAGAGAATGAAATTCTCATGTTCTTGCGTAAAAAAAGTCGTCGTAAAGTTGAGGTCAGTTTTGATGAACCGCTCAACATCGATTACGATGGAAATGAG
>JAVWJF010000208.1:0-4757 GCA_036639195.1 Longicatena sp. | reverse complement strand
ATTGATAATGTAATATGCAGGCATCTAGATGATATTGAAGATACATCTCGTGGTGCTATATCTCAAGATATTTTAGAGCAGTTAATGAAGCTCGTAAATCATATCATGCTCAAGTTTTATGCTAACGGCAGAGATATCGCCATTAGCGAAGAAAATATAGCTAAAGCAGTCGAGTTTTCTCAAATAAACAGCGAACTACTTACTTTATATAAATTCCGCAATTATTTACAAATTGTAACCACCCAATATACTTTAGATGAAGACGGCTCAGAACGATTGATGCTGAAGTATTACCAATACTTGCTAGAGGCAAAAAATCTCCTTAGCCACTACTACAACATAGAGGTATTACACAACATTGAGAAATTTCCTCTGCATTTGGATGATACCTTGCAGGAATATTATGCAAAAATCTCCGAGAAGTTGGAACGATACCCTAGAAGAACAGATAGTTACGAAAGCAACAAATATTATATTCAAAAAATAAAACCTCTATTTGTAAACAGAAAGATATACTATGAAGTCACATTTGCACCTGTAGATGATAGAAGAAATAAATCTAAATCCAACAGAGTAATTGCCTTTACAAAACTACCCATCAAAAGCAACTACGCATCAAGATTTCATCTTGTGCAAGAATCAATAGTAATTCTGGGTAAGACAATGCCCATCATCATTATCGATGGTTGGGAAGTGGCCATCCGTGACTGCGAATTTAAGAACTTCGCAGCAATAGTAAATGGCGATAAAATCAAAATACCATATCCGGAACAACGTATCATCTGTGAGTTCATTACAAGTCGTAGTTATTCGCTTAATGAACTTATGGACTTTCCAGATACAGCATACGAAAAGATCACAAATGAATGGAAAAGTAAACTGAAGTCCTACTCTTTCATTCCGGTTTTGGATAGTTGCAGAGAAATAATTCGACATAAGCGCTCCGGACAAAATATTCTTCGTTACCTTCTGTATAACATGAACAATGTTATCATCAAGAATCAGTATTCATCCGGCTTCTATAGTAGCTATTATGATGAGTGGAGAAATGTTGGTAACAGTTCGCTCTCATATTTATTCTTGTCAAGTAAATGTAGGCCATTCGATAAGATGCCTTTTAACCAATCTCCAAGCGGTCATAATCCAAGGCAAAGCGCATTATTTGAATGTATTCCTTGTTACGATAGAAAGCCAGAGTTATTTGCTAGATTTATTAGAAACAATACAGCAGGAAAAGGACAATTATTTACAGACATTAGCGAACTTAGTAATTATCCTGATTACGAATCCCTTATAAAAAAGTACAATGATAGCCTTTGGGATGGACATAGACCTGCCAGCGATTTGATTCTTGAACACAATCAAGTGTTTATAAATGATTATAAACTGGACACTTGTAAGATAATTGAGGAATTACAGAAGTTGGCTGAATCAGGCATTGAAAACTATAACGATGATTTTGATACTTGGTATATGTTAGGTGATTATGAAATTGACTGTGACGAAAAGAGAGACATAATTAGCCGTATTTTTTCCGAATCAAGAGTTGGTGCGATATACGGTTCTGCTGGTGTTGGCAAATCCACGCTAATAAACCACGTTTCTCACTATTTAAACGATGCTGAAAAACTATATCTAACGCAAACAAATCCTGCAAAAGAAAACTTAATGAGTAGGATTGATGCTGAAAATACAACCTTCTCAACAATCGAAAGCTTCAAACATCAAGGCTCGCCTTTAGCAAAATATAAACTATTAGTTATTGATGAATGTAGTACCGTTAGTAATAAAGACATGGTAGATGTATTGCAAAAAGCAAATTTTGAAATGCTTTTACTTGTCGGAGATACTTATCAGATTGATGCCATTCAATTTGGTAACTGGTTCTCTGTGCTAAAATCATTTTTACCGGAAAGTGCTGTTTTTGAACTTACCCAGCCCCATAGAACTAAGGACAAGCGTTTGCTTGAACTTTGGGACAAGGTTAGACATATGGAGGATACAGCAAAAGAAGTCATCGAGAGAGAAAGCTACTCCTTAAAAGTAGATGAGACACTGCTCTCTTCGCTTGAACCGGGGGAGGCTATCCTTTGCTTAAATTATGATGGTTTATACGGAATCAATAATATCAACCGATTCCTTCAAGAGAGCAATCACAACCCTGCTGTCACATGGGATATTCAACAATACAAGGTTGAAGACCCTATTCTCTTCCTTGATTCAGATAGATTTCGACCTGTCATACACAACAATATGAAGAGCATCATCAAAGGTGTAGAAATACTAGATGCAGGTACTCCAGAAGAACGTATTCAATTTGATGTAGAAATACCAAAAGCTGTAGATGAATATGATATTTCAGGATTTGACCTTGAACTGCTAGAAAGCTATGAAGGAGAAGAAAAATCATTAGTTCGATTCTATGTACAAAAATTAAAAAGTGCAGATGAAGAAGATGATGATTTAAGGACTGTAGTTCCATTCCAAATTGCTTATGCAGTATCAATCCATAAGGCACAAGGCTTGGAGTATGATTCTGTTAAAATAGTAATAACCGATGAAGTTGAGGAATTAGTAACTCATAACATTTTCTATACCGCCATCACAAGGGCAAGAAAAAAGTTAAAAATTTACTGGACTCCGGAAGTCGAAGAAAAGGTAATCAAAAGAATTAAGCCACGAGATATAAGCAAGGATGTTGAACTCTTAAAACACTATCTGACTGATAAAAAACAAAACGATTCACTTGATTTCTTGCTATGAAATAAGGAGATGCAAAATGCGTATCAGCTATAATAAGTTATGGAAAATGTTAATTGACAAAGAAATGAATAAAAAAGACCTTAAGGATGCTGCCGGAATTAGTGCTGCTTCAATTGCGAAACTTGGCAAAAGTGCAAATATTACCACCGATGTTCTTCTTAAAATCTGTGAAGCAATGGATTGTAAGTTAGAAGATATCATGGAAACCATCAAAGATTAAAGGAGTCATACATCAATTGAACCGAACAACGACCGTTACACTCACTAATATGTGTATGGTCTATGATGATAAAGGGAATGTGCTTGTAGAAGAAAAAACCGGAGGTCTTATCTTTCCCGGTGGTCATGTGGAGAAAGCAGAATCTTTTGTAGACTCTACCATCCGTGAGGTTAAAGAAGAAACAGGACTTATCGTATCAGAGCTAGAGTTTTGTGGCATCAAGGAATGGCTCGAAAAAGACGGTTATGGATATGGCTATAGATATATAGTTTTCTTATACAAGACAAATAAGTTCTCAGGTAAACTAATACCATCTGATGAAGGTAATGTGTACTGGATGCCCTTGGAAGAACTTAAGAAAAAAGAACCACTATGGCATTTAGATAAAATGCTAGAAATCTTCTGCGGCAATGGAGTCAATGAATTGTACTTTGACAGGAATGACGATGCCATAGAACCAATATTGAAATAACAGGAGGAGAATTATTATGATCAATTACGAACAATATATTTCACAAAGCGGTTTAAGTATTTATGATACCATTTCACCTTATAATCAAGACTTATTTATTCCAAACGGTGCATTAGAAGAAATATTATCTAATTATTTAGTCGGTCTATCCCTAAATGGACTTGCATTAAGAACTCGATCAAAAGTTGTGAAACAAGAAATATGTAGAGCACTAGGTTACCCTATTCCACGATCTTTTATGAAAACTCAGCCACGATTTCCAGGTCAAAATTTTGATGTTTATACTCAAAAAAGTTTAAATGTACAAATTTGGAATGAAGAAGTTGATTATAATCGCCGTTACGTTTTCCTTCGTGTCAATGAAGATGATATAATAACTAGGGTAAAGGTAATCACTGGAAATGAATTGGTTCAGTACGATAGAACTGGAACATTAACGACCAAGTATCAAGCTACAATGCAATCGTTTGGTCAAAATCATTTATTTTCCACCACTGATTCCGAAAATGTATCACGTTGGATTATTGATTCAAATAATTCTTTAAATGGCATTAACCCAAATGAAACTCCAGATCAGTTTCATTTACTCCCTATAGATAAAGTATTTAAGCGACTTTTACCTATGGTTGGCAAAACCATTAGTTATATTGGTGCCATTCAAGAAAGAAATAGAGGAGCAGAATTGCATTCTATGATATGTAGCCATCTTGGATATTCAGTTTTTCACGATGACGGCTCATATCCAGACATAGCCAATCAGCTAATAGAAATAAAATTACAAACATCTCCTACCATTGATCTTGGTTTACATTCTCCTGAAGATGGAGCTGCTGTAATTAACGGCAAAGACTATACTACTTTTTATAGTTCAGATATCAGGTATGTAATATTTGATGGAGAGGTCTATGGCAATAGAATTCTCTTAAAGAATTTATATGCTGTCGCAGGATGTGATTTTACAGAATTTTTTCCACTCTTTAAAGGAAAAGGGCAAAATGCTAAAATCCAGTTGCCCCTTCCTATCAATTTTTTTGACTAAAAAACAACTCATTAACAAGTTCATTAAGCCTAGTGTAATCGCTGGAAGCAGTATTATTATTGCCTTCGGCGATTATTTTTTTAACAATTTCTATAACTTTTTTAGCACTTTCACTTTGATAATTTGGAATCGGGAATTGTTCCACATACTGCGTCATAAATCTACGTTTTCCAGAATACAATTTCGTATTGAACTTTACATCATAATATTTTTCGATAAATGTACTGTTCGCCACTGCAAGTGCAAGGTAAACAACATCATCT
>JAVWJF010000207.1:0-4766 GCA_036639195.1 Longicatena sp. | reverse complement strand
AAACAGGTGCTGTCTTGAAAAGAGAAGTTGAAATTCCTGCAGTGGAAGGAATCGCGGCACAGGGAAGTGCAACAAAGTTAAAAATTCACAGTGAAAGCGAAAAATGTCCATTGTTTTTAGGAAAAGTCATCAATGAAGTAAGCATTAAACCATCTCCAAAATGGATGAAGGAATTATTGATGGCAGCGGGTATGAAGTCCATTAACAATGTAGTAGATATTAGTAATATTGTAATGTTAGAAACAGGACAACCTTTACATTTCTATGATATTGATGCGATCAAAGATCAAGAAATCACTGTGAAAGATCATATTCATGAAGACTATACTGCATTGGATGGGGTTACGTATGCATTAAATGATGAAGATATCGTCATCACAAATGCTGGAAAACCAATTGGTATTGCAGGTGTTATGGGTGGAAATGATTCTAAGATTGAAGAGACAACAAAAGGAATCATCATCGAAGCAGCAATCTTCCATCATGTTTCTATAAGAAATACCGCACGTCGTTTAAATCTAAACACGGATGCTAGTGTTCGTTACCAAAAGGGAATCGAACCAATGGCTACCTTTAAGGCAATGGATCGTGCCGTTGAATTGTTAATTGCGTATGCAGATGCGAAAGGATTAGAAGAAACTGTACAATTTGGTTCTAATCACTATACACCAGTTACCATTGATGTAAATGTAGCACGTATGAATACATTATTGGGTACTGACTTTGCGGAAAGTGAAGTCATGCAAGTGTTACAGGATTTACACTTGAATCCAACAAAACTTGGAGAAGATATTCATGTGGAGATTCCAAGTTATCGTACAGATTTATTGATTGAACCAGATATCGCTGAAGAGATTATCCGTATTCTTGGTTATGATCGTTTACCATGTACGATGCCTCAAACAACATCAACTCTTGGACACTTAAACAAACGTCAGAAATTAAGAAGAAAATTACGTTCTACCTTAAGTGACCTTGGGTATAATGAAGCAGTTACGTATACATTGGTAAGTAAGAAAAAAATCGATGAAGCAGTTATGGGAGATGAACAAGTATATGAATTGGCTTCTCCAATGAGCGAAGATCGTCGCTATATTCGTAATTCTATCCTTCCTGGCTTATTAGATAGTATTGCGTACAACCAGGCAAGAAGTGTAAAAGATATCGCTTTGTTTGAAATCAGTAATGCGTATGGAATTGGAAATGTAGAAGAACGACTTTGTGTTGCGGCAAGTGGAGCACTGCATAAGAATCGTTGGCAAAACTATAGTGTTGATGTGGACTTCTATACATTAAAAGGTGTATTAGAATCGATACTTTCAAGTATCGGATTTGATGAAAAACGTGTGGTATTCAAAGAAAATCATATCGATTGTAAGAACTTCCACCCATATCGTAGTGCGGAGGTATATTTAGGAAAAGAGTTGTTAGGTTTTGTTGGGCAACTTCATCCAATGTTGGCAAAAACATATGATATCAATGATACTATCGCGATGGAAATCAATCTTGAAATTCTTCTTAAGAATAAAGCTAGTAAAGTGAAATTCTCAGAAGTATCAAAATTCCCATCGGTTACACGAGATTTAGCGTTTGTTGTTAAGGAAGATGTAAAAGTTGCGAACATTATCAATAGCATTAAGAAGAATGGAAAACTTGGAAAAGAAAACATTATTCAAAATGTAGAAGTGTTCGATGTTTATACAGGAGAACATGTGGAAAAGGGAAATAAATCAATTGCGTTGAGTATCACTTTCCAAAGCTTTGAAAAGACTCTTAAAGATACTGAAATCAATAGTATTCATGAATTGATTTTAGAAACTTTAAAGAAAGATGTACAAGCAGAATTAAGATCATAATGAAAAAGGCAGCCAATCGGCTGCCTTTGTTATGCTTTGTTTGTACCATGATGTAGTTTAAAGATAAGGATTTGAGGAGGAGCGAATAAACGCATATCTGTTTCTGTTGTCCCTAATCCATTACTAACAAATAAGGTCATCTTATTAATATCATACGTTCCATGATTATACTTCTCTGCACCTGTAACGGTATGTAGGGGCCCAAATAAAGGAAGATAAATCTGTCCTCCAAGGGAGTGTCCTGTAATAGCCGTATCAATATATTGTGTATTGATATCATTGTTTTTTAACAAGTCGGGGCAATGTGTAATAAGTAAGTTGTATTCATCATTGTTAATCTTAGAAAATGCGCTAGCAACATCAGGAGTGCCATTTACTAGGGAATCAAGTCCAATCAAAGAGATGCTAGAATTACTTTGGTTACGCAAGCGTACAATGGTATTGGTAATAATTTCAAAGTCACTATTGTATAGAATGGAAGAAACCAAAGTTTTTGTTTCTTCGTTCACCAAGTCTTGATCTCCTAAGACTGCGAATTTTCCTAAAGGTGCATCGATACTTTTTAAAATTTCTGTAATCTCAGCGGTAATAGTAGAATCAGGAGCTTTTTTATCAGGAGTATCGAACATATCTCCTCCAAATATCACAACATCACTTCCAGTATCGTTCAATTCTGAAATCATTGAAGTCAATCGTTCTTTATCCATAAAGGAATTGTATTTAATATCACTAATATAGGCAATTTTGATGTCATTCATTTCCGTTGGTATTTTTGTAGATGTTAAATTTTGATAAGATAAATTTACACGATCTACAGATATATATATGGAATAAAAGAACACACCTGCAACCACTAATGCAAGCAATATCAGTATAGATACGATTTTAAGTAGACGTTTTACCATAATTTAAGCACCTCATATTCTTTACTATTTTATCATAAATACGTTGGTAAAGAAATGAGAAATATAGAAAAAAGAAGGATAGCTTACGCTATGCTTCTTTTGGAGTTGTATTCTTTTTGTTTGGCGTACGATTTGTTTTTTGATGTGTCGCACGTGATTGTATGATTGCCTGCATCGCTGATTTTGAATTGATGATTACAGGAATTACAATCGGGTTACGATGGGTTTTATTGTAAAGGAATGGTTCAAGTGTTCCTCGTACACAATTCTTCAATTCAGAGAAGGTTGTACGTTGTTGCATCTTTTCTTTCAATGCATTGTGAACAATTGTTTCTGCTTCCTTTAATAATCCTTGAGAATCTTTGATAAAGACAAATCCTCTAGATACAATAACAGGTTTTGTTAAAACCTTGTTCTCTTTTGAATCAATCGCAATGATAACGGAAACAAGTCCATTGTCACCTAGGATTGAACGATCTTTTAATACAGCGGTAGATACACCACTGATATCATTGCCATCTACATAGATATCATCTGCCATAATTCTCCAACTTGTCTCTAAGACTTGATGGTTTCTTAAGGTGAGGACATCTCCATTCGCACAAGTAAAGATATTTTCTGGAGGTAATCCAGTTTCAATCGCTGTATCCTTATGCTGTTTTAACATCTTATATTCCCCATGAATTGGCATGAAGTATTTAGGCTTAATCAATTGTAACATCAGTTTTTGTTCTTCTTGAGAAGCATGTCCTGTTGTATGCAAGTTACCAAGAATTGATTTTGTTAATACATTTGCACCTGCACGGAACAACTTGTTCACCACCTGATTTACACTCGCACCATTTCCAGGAATCGGACTTGATGAGAAGATAACTGTATCTCCAGGGATCAACTTAATGTAGCGATGTGTTCCATTCGCAATCCGTGATAATGCCGCAAGTGGTTCACCTTGACTACCCGTACATACGATACAAGTTTTATTTGCAGGGGTATGTGCCAATTGATCAGGGGATAGGAAATGTTGTTCTCCAACTTTAATTTTTCCCATTTTACGTCCAATCGTTACTACATTTTCCATACTGCGTCCAAAGATGATAACTTTACGTCCACAAGCAACCGCAGCTTCTAATATCTGTGAAACACGGTATACATTACTTGCGAATGTAGCTACAATCAATCGACCATTGGTCTTCTTCATAGTATCTAAAATTTCTGCCGCAACTTTCTTTTCAGAAATTGAAAAGTCTGCGACACCAGAATTGGTAGAATCACTCAATAATAAGTCTACACCAATCTGTCCCATATAGGCCATCACTTGATAGTCTGCATTCGAACCAACTGGTGTTAAGTCAAACTTGAAGTCTCCTGTATGAACAACGCGTCCATTCGGAGTATTCACTAGAATCCCTAAAGAATCAGGGATGGAGTGTGTTGTATTAAAGAATCCACATGTGAAATGATTCATCTTTAAAGAACTGCGATCATTGATTTCAATCAATTTCACACTGCGTGACATTTTACGTTCTTCCAATTTTTTATTGATTAACGCAACGGCGAAAGCAGGGGCATAAATAGCTTCGATATCGACACTCTTCAATAGAAAAGGAATACCTCCAATATGATCTTCATGACCATGCGTAATAACTAAAATTTTACGTTTGCGATTATTTTTTACCAAATGATTGTAATCTGGAATAACATAATCCACACCGAGTAAATCATCCTCAGGAAAACGAACACCGGAATCAATGATTAAAATTTCATTTCCGTGTTCAAAGCAGTACATATTTTTACCTACTTCACCTAATCCACCTAGTGCATACACTAGGGTATCGTTACGTTCTGTATTGTTTCTATTATAACTGTTTTTATTCATATCCTGATTTGTTCTCGGTGCATTTGTTTTGTTTGTTTGGTTTATACTCATATAAACTCCTTTCTCATGTTGATATGCACCTCATATCTTTTAATATTATATCATATTTTATAAAAAATAAACCTGATT
>JAVWJF010000206.1:273-4777 GCA_036639195.1 Longicatena sp. | reverse complement strand
GTTCCTTTAATTGTGGATCAATCATTAGTTTTCCAAAATTTTTATAACCTTTAAAGGAAATATCGACTAATGATGTCCATGGTGTTTCAGGAGAATCATATAAAGCTGGTATATAATGAGTTCTACCAGTTGTATCTAAATAAACATTTGTAAACTGCAACTCCATATCCTCATATGCGTATAAAAACTCTGGAAGTGCTTTGGATAAATCAATTGTTTTATAGTTTTCATGTTGATAGCTTGTACTCAAAGAGCCACCTTTTTTCACAACATTTCCCTTGCTATCTAAAAGTTGATATGCAGCAAAATTCACTCCATATAATTCTCCATCATCTAACTTAATATTTCTTGGTAAAGTTAGTTCTTTAACATTTAAATTTGATAATGCTGCTTTTTTTATCGAAACTGTTCTTGATGTATCAGTATTTTGAAAACTTACAACATCATATAAACGGTCATAGTATATAGTAGCATTGATAGGATTCATCGTTATTAACTCTTCTGTTGCTGTATCACGTAACTTATCTGTATGTAACGTAAGGTTATCTTCTGAAACTTTAGTACCTTCACTGTATCCTTCAACTTTAAACGCATAATCTCTGTCTGATATATTTGCATTATCATAAAGAATTTTCTTGTCTTGCTGAATATTGATATCAAAACCTACCGTGATGTTTGGTCCATCGCTAAACTCAATTGTACCTACTTTTGTCCCATCTGCTAATGTTTCATAGCTTACTACTGTAGCATAACTTAAATCATCTTTTGAAATTTCTTTTGTCAATTTGAACTCACTAGGTATATAAAATTTAAGTACACGGTTTTTTGCATCCGATGCTGGATTATAGGATAAAGTTAAATTAAAATCATTCTGTTCTTTATGTCCAATTACGAAATCTTCTGGAGTTTTCAAAGAGGCATTTGATTCAGAAAGTGTAATTTTTGCATCACTAGATGTACTTCTTGTAGTTGATTTAATGCTTTCTACTTTCTTTGTTGACTCAGAAGCAGTTTTTGATTCATCTGCATTCAAAACTTCTTTTTCTTTTACTTGTACTTTGCGAGTAAATGAAAATTCCATTTTACTTATTGGATGTTCTGCACTATATGTGATTTCATATGTACCAGCTTTTTGAATATCAAAACCGTCTTCATCTGTAATCGTTACTGCTGTTGTATCACTTACATCTTTATCGTCTTCATCCTTAATGGTGATTCCTTTTAACAAATCAATTTTCTCACCAATAGATGTTTGAATATCATCTGCTGTAATACTTAATTTCATATCATCAAAACTTTTAATAGTTTCAACATCAAAACTGATGTTCTCATCTTTTGGTTCCGTTGATGTTGATGTTCCATCTTCTGCAGTTTCAAGAGTTTCTGTATACGTTACTATATAAGTTAGTTTCCCATTTGAACTAGCTGTAAATTCTACAAATATATTAGAATTTTCAGTATATTTAAACGTATCCTTCATAACTTTTGTACCATCTGGTAACGTTACCGATTCAATCGTTTGATTTTCCTTTTCATTGATTTCTAATTTTACATTTGTTGTTTGTTTATCTTCCGATAAAACTTCGCTAAATGTTGCATCTATTACGTCGCTTATAATGTCACTGTATGCAAATGCAACATCATTTGGATTTATAGAAACAATACCTATAACAAAAGCTAAGGTAAAGGCAATTATTCTCTTTTCTATTCTTACGCTTTTTCTCTTTGTCTTCTTCATATTTCTACTCCTTCTGCATTGGATCTTTT
The DNA here is from genome assembly GCA_036639195.1 of Longicatena sp. Classification (GTDB taxonomy): domain Bacteria; phylum Bacillota_I; class Bacilli_A; order Erysipelotrichales; family Erysipelotrichaceae; genus JAVWJF01. Next base: position 3,010 of record JAVWJF010000206.1, on the reverse strand, counting down.
TAACCCTTGCACTAATATGTACCCCTACATATAATTGTCGTGCACTTTTTTAATTAATTTGTTGTGATGGTATAAGAGTTTATATTTACTTTTAAAAGATTACCAACATTGTCTGGGATTTCTAAATATCCATTCATATTTTTATCATAAGGTACCGTTATCTTTCCTAAGGTTGCGCTGCTTTGATAGTCTTCTATACTTACTCCATTCAAGAAACAGCCAATCCCATCAAAGTTAACACCGCTTAAATCATCTTGCAGATAAAAAGTTATGTTATTTCCTTGTATTTCTTGTTTCACTACTTCTGGAATATCACGATCAATATTTTTAATAACAATCTCTTTTTTATCAACGATTTCACTATCTTTTATTAAGGATAATGTATATGTACCATTTTTAAATACAATGAGATTTGTTGTATCGTTTAAAAGTATATTGTCATAATTTCTGTTGGAAGTTTTGATTTTCAATGGTAATGGTTGATTTCTTAAGGAAGTGTCATACTCTACTGATGTAAAAATTGGAAGTTTTACATTATTTTTCTCAGAAGCATTATATACACTTACCCCAGCAATTGTGAGCACTGGTATTACGACTACCATTCTAGTAATTATTTTTGCTACATAATTCCAGTATATATTTTTTTTCTTCACTTCTTGTTGTTTTGCTCTTTCGCGTATTGCATTGGTTCCTTCTTCTTCCATAGGCTCATCAATTTCTACAAATGCCTTATAATAAGAGAATAAATTAGGAACCAATAATAAACTTAAACATGTAGAACTTGTAAAACCTTTTGCTTCGAGCTTTTTTTTAAGTTTTGCTTTAAGACGATGAAGATGACTCATCACTGTATTTTCAGATATCCCTGTAATCTCATTAATTTCTTTTATAGATAATTCTTCAAAATACCGTAGATATCCAACCAATCGTTTATCTTCATCCATATCCTTTAGTTCTTCTAAAATAATTTCAATAGCATCTTTACGTTGCAGTGTTGAGATTGCATCTTCTTGCTTATGATCCGGCACATAATCAATAAAATCCTCCTCTACTGCCCCCATATAATAACTAGAATCTTTGGATTGATAGCGTAGCATATTGCAGCCTTGTCGATATGCGATTTGATTCATCCATACATAAAATGCCTCTGGTGCTTTAAGCTTTTTTATATTCATATATATTTCGCTGAATGTATTTTGAACAAGGTCCTTTGAACGTTCTGCATCATGGTTAAAAAGCTGCATCCCCATATAATATATGTGCTGTTTGTAGTATTCATATATTATTTCAAATGAAGTATCATCCCCCTCTTGAAAGTCTTTTATATAATTTAAATCAAAATACTTTTTTTCTTGTTCCATACATATCACCTATTCATTTCTTGATTTAATAATCTTTTACAATAAAGTTCGATGATCTCTTCGCGACTATCTAAAATTATGCTAATTCCTTTAAAGCTCATATGCACATCTTTATAGAAAAATCTAATCAAAGCTAATTTCTGAGTAAAATGTTCATAATTAGAAATAGTTTCTGCGTTCATTTCATCATCTCCTTTTTTAAAATGTCACTCACATTAATAAAACCCATGCACTTTTTAAATATTCATAAGTAATAAAATAAGTGTGAATGTATTTTCATCAGTTTCAATTTTCATAGCTCCTTGGTACTTATGGACTGTTTTTTCGATATTTTGTAAACCTAGACCATGATTTACGCGATCTTCTTTAATTGTTTCTACACGATTATTTATGATTTTTATTGATTCCAACATCGTGTTTGAAATTTTGATACTTAGCTTATCTTGTTTTTGAATTATTTCAAGTGAAAGACTCCTATTAGTAATCTCTACTCTCTTCAGCGCTTCAAGACTATTGTCTAATGCATTTCCTATGATAATGCACCAATCTTTATTAGAAATATTTAATTTGCGATCTATGATTACACGCTTATTCACTTTTACATGTATTTCTTCTGCATTCTTAAGTTTTTCATATAACAAGGCATTAAGCATATAGTTTAGACAATTCTCTCTTACATCAGTTTTAGGAAAATCTCCCATCAAAGATTCTATGTATTCTTTTACACCTTGGTAATCGTTATTTTGTAAGAGTGCACTCATACACAACAAATGATTCTGCATATCGTGGCGATATCTTCGGATATCCATCACAAAATTTACAAAACTATTATATTTATCCGAGCTTCGCTGCAACTCACTTTCTAATAATTGTTCTTGGCGCTTGGCCAGTTTCTCATTTAATCGTGCATTTTCTTTTAAAATGTCTTCACGTTCTTTTAATTGCATAATCAAATTTTTGAATGTTTCTGTGAAATCACCAAGAAAATTCATTTTCACAGTATAATCACCTTGCGCAATTTGATTCAATTGATAAATCAAATATTTTAGACTTGCTTGTAGATCTTTTAAGCCATCCCCATAATGGTTTTGACTTCGAATTGGATATCTTAAATTTCCTTCAGCTAATCGATTTGAAGTTTCCCACACTTCTTTTATACATTGTTGAAGTTCGTTGATTCTATCAAGAAGTTGAAGCAAGCTTGGAGTTTTAATAATTGGTTGTTCTATTTGCTTTGTTGGGAAAAGCAGGAGATGCTCAAGATAGTTGATGAGTTTTTGTATCTCTGTCTCTTTCACAAGCAGTTTCTACACCTTTTGTCTTGCGTCAAAGCGACACACCCTTCCTCCTTTTGCCCAACAATCTATTTCTATTAC
>JAVWJF010000206.1:0-263 GCA_036639195.1 Longicatena sp. | reverse complement strand
TAAAACTCCCGTTAGAAATCCTTCATCATAATTACAAACACTTTCACCAATGATAGGTAAACCAGAACAGTCCAAATCTTCGCTAACGGATACAATGATGTGACTTGCCTCTTCGTTTACCTCTTCCACACGCAAAATTCCTATTTTTAAACTTTCCAAGGCCTCCTGAAACTGTGTGATAAAAGTAGAAAAATTAACATCAAGATTCATAAACTGCTTGGTAAAATATTTGCCCGCACGTTGACCAGCTAATCGAAATATTT
>JAVWJF010000205.1:2443-4800 GCA_036639195.1 Longicatena sp. | reverse complement strand
TCAATAACAGCAAAATACCAATTACTGCAATATAAGGTAGAAAACTTATCATTTTTTTATTATTCATAAGATTTACCCTCCTTTATGAAACCTATTTATAAACGTCAGGTTTTAACACTCCAATGTAAGATAAATTACGGTATAGTTCATTATAGTCTAACCCAAATCCTACAACAAATTCATTTGGGATCTCGAAACCAACATAATCCGCATTGATTTCCACAACTCTTCGTTCTGGTTTATCCAATAAGGAAACAACCTTAACATCACTTGCACCTTTATTTTTCAACATTTGTGTAACTACCTTTAAGGTTCTACCAGTGTCTACGATATCTTCCACCAACAAGATAGAACGATCTTTTATGGAACAGTCTAAATCTTTTAGGATTTTAACATCTCCAACGGATTGTGTACCTTCATAGCTTGATACATCCATGAAATCAAATTGAATATCAAGTTCAATATGTTTCACTAATTCTGCTAAAAAAGGAACACTCCCTTTTAACAAAGCTACCAGAAGAGGAGCCTTACCACTTGCGCGATAATCTTCTGTGATTTTCTTACCTAATTCTTTACATTTTATTTCGATTTCTTCGTGTGTTACTAATACTTTTTGTATTGCGTCATGCATGGTGCTACCTCCTAAATACAGATATAGACTATTTTAACACAAAACAAGTAGGATTGTTAGAAAAATGTTCAATATCACAGCCTAATTTAGGCACTAGGATTACATTTCCTGACGCATTGACCACAACTGGCCAATTCTTACGTTCTTTTTTAGGTATTTTACGGTCTATAAACCATCGATTAAGCTTTTTAACACCAAAACGCATGCGTATTTCATCGCCTTCTATATAACTACGAATAGTAATTGGAAAATCTTCTTTATAAAGTGTAACTGCCTCCACACTACTTCCACTATTGGATACTTCAAAATATGGAGTTTTTGCAAGTGTAAGCTCAGCATACTTAAAACAATACGGAGTATGTGCCTTTTTATCGATGCATAGTTTCTCGTATTCACTGTATATACGATACTCTTTCGCAATATCCCTTGTCCACTGGTTTGCCTTGGTATGAATTAGATTATGAATCTGTTTAACTTCCACCAACGTTTCATGAATATGACACTCATCGAATATATAGAACGTTAAAACCAAAAGAGCAAGCTCTTCTTCTAAAGCAATATAGGACGCAATTCCTTTATCCCATCCCTTTAAAAAATCTTTTGCGCGTGTACACAATTGTGTCCACGCTTCATTTTCTTTATCGATTTGTTTGGCTAATGCTATTTTTTCATCTATACTCATATGCTCAATCATTTCATGCCGGATCTTATTGCGTGTATAGTGATTACTAAGATTGCTTTCATCAATTCCATAAGCAACTCCGTTCTCTTCACAATATGCTTCTAGATCCGCTTTTGTTTGTGCTAACAGCGGACGTATTACCTTACATCCCATAACTTCACATACCCCTTGAATGCCATAATATACACCCAAGCGAAGGCTTTGTTTTTGCATAATATATGTTTCCAAATGATCATCCAATTGATGCGCCAACAAAACAGCATCTCCTTGATATTTATCCAATACTTCTTTATAGAACTGATAACGCATATCTCTAGCAAAGGCTTGAAAATTACCTTCACACTCTTTATTTTGCATACGTTTCTCAAAGATTATACGATGTTGTTTACAATAGTCCTCTACAATTTCCATATCTCTTGTGGCACTATCTCTTTTTTGATAATTCATATGTGCCGCTATCACATGAATCCCTGCTTTTACACACATATCAAAAAGTGCCATGGAATCCGGCCCTCCACTGACACCTATCACATATGTTTTCTTATGATCTAGCTTTAATTTATCCATATGCGTATTATACAAAACAAGACAGGCTATTTCAACCTGTCTTTTACATTTCGTCCACTCTTGCCAAGATAACGGTAGAGTCATCCTTCCTTTGTGTTCTTCTTAAGACTTCCGAAAAGATCTCGATATCTTCTTTTACAGTTCCCCTTTTTCGCTTCTTCATCCATTCCTGTATTTCCTCGATTGTAACACCATCCGATACCATGAGATATTCATCTTCTATTTCACATGTAATTTGGAAACAGTCAGGTTGCATCTGGGAAATGATGCCAACAGGAAGTGCATTCCCATTGATTTCATATACTTGAGACTTTCGCAATAAAAAGGTAGGACAAGCTGCCGATTTTGAGATATAAACGACTCCTTGCGCTTTGTTGAAGCATAAGACATCAAGGGTTGCGAAGGTATCGCTTTGTACGAGTTTGTTGATACAACGAATTGCCTGATCTTGCGATATTCCACTGATCATCATACGTT
>JAVWJF010000205.1:0-2433 GCA_036639195.1 Longicatena sp. | reverse complement strand
GGAACTCTTCATTGCTCGTTCACCATTTCCCATACCATCTGAAATCATACAAATAACGCTTTGTCGAAAACGAAAGATGGAGAATGTATCTCCATTGGAAGTATAGGCATTCTTAATACTGTCTGCATAAGCATCAATAACAAACGGTATTTTATCTCCTATTAAGATACGATGTGCACCACTTTGAAATCTATGGCTATGTACTTCTTCAATTTCTAATTTTCTATGTAACAACACTTCTAATAAAGGTAATAAGGTTGTACGTATTTCTCCACGTTTGATATTCGATAGTTCTAAATTGATTTGTAGACATCCCTCTTTAGGTTCTTCTATGAAAAGTTCTTTTACTTCGTATTGATAGCCCTCCAAAGCCTTCGTTATATAGGCACTATCTTTCTCATTGCCTTCTACTTTTCGTATGATGTCCGCATTGTATTGTAGTGCATTTGCCATGTTCAATAATAATTCGGATTGTACATCGTTCATCTGTGCATAATATTCCGATAACAATTGAAAGATTCCTGCATAATTATTCATCTGACGCTTGATTACATTATGATTGGAAATTGGTGAGTGTTCTACCAACTTTTGATCTTGTTGTTTTTGTGGATACATAAACAAACCAATGGCCGCAATCGCTATGTATAAATAATCTTCAAAACCCTTCGGCAATAAAAACAACGCTCCTATGATAATACACACTGCATTCTTTCTTTGTTGTTTAAAAACGGCAAGAGCTGTCGCTAATAATAGGATTTTCTCATTTTGAATGGGCAATAAATAAAAACTTACAAGCATAAGTGCTATGGATGTCATCGTATCAGCGATAAAGCAGATATTTAACAACGCAACCAAATATAATACTTCTTCATAAGCCGGAAATAATACCCCCATAGATAATGCAAGTGCAAATATAAGCACCGCAATGATTTCTCTGGATAACATGAATTCCTTTTTTACCCATCTACAATCTTGAAACATCTGTTGCATAACAACGAAACTCATCAATGGCATAACAATCGTTTTCACAGTAAATTGATAACTTTGAAAACTATATGCCAATGTTATGATACATGCGACATAGGGTAGCCATTGATATAAATTCTTATTGCGAAGTTTTAACACATGAATAATGACAAAGTATACCGCAAACCCCAAAGCATAAAAATATGCTGGTAACACTCCTCGCACGAGTGCACTTACGACTACAAAAAAAATTGATATCCCCACTTCTCTTGAGGATCTTACATAGGTATAGGTAATAAAGAGCAATGCTAACGCATATGCTAATGGGGAAGAGATACTTCCCACCAGTATCGCAAGTCCTGCACAATATACATCTGATGTCCGTAGTGCAAATCTTCCCTTTACCTTTCTATGGATTGCTTTTTCCAATCATGACCACCTCTTTCTAAAGTATTATAGAAGAGGTCTCTCATGAAATATGTCTGTTTTTGTCTTTTAATCTAGACACATCTTAACTCTCTCTTTAATATCATGAAATAAAGGACTCCTTCGATCAAGATGTGCTTTCACATCAATGATACGTGCGGTATTAATAAATTTCGCATCATTGATAAACAATACGGATTCTTTATTCATACCTTCCATCTTTCCAAGTCTCATCAAGTGACGTTTCCCTTCTGGGTTATCTTTTCCATAGGCTTGTTGAAAAGCTCCTCTATTCCCACTCATTGGCACTACAAACGCTTTGTTATGGAAGATGGATAGAATGATACCAAAATGTTGATATCCAATTTCATTGATATATGCTTCTCCATAATCGATATAACAAATATCTCCAACACGTATATCTACACCCAGTTCTCCACAATTGTTCACATTTCTTCTTAAGCGCAAATTCTGTTCGGATACAAAACGAGACATCGCCTCTTTTACATCCAGCATCCTATAATCTCCACTTTTTTCTTCTATGTAATCCTTCCATAAATCATTCCAATATGTCTTATCACCCATCCTTCCTTCTTTCTCTTCCTGTTCCACAATTTCATATAATTTTTTAATTTCCAATTTTACCACCTCTCACTTATATACATACGCTAAATTTTTACAAATTCCTAAAAAATCAACAAAGATTATACTTTTTCCTCAATTATCAACAAATAAGATACTTTTTTCCCTTAGAAACAAAAAAGATATCTGAAGTGCGTATCAGATATCTCATGTATTATTTTATTTTCCCTTTGTTTCCAGAGGATTTTCGATATAATTTTTTTAATTTCTTATAGATTCCATTCGCAAAAGATAGAATAGGATGATATTGTTTGGATATCATACCAGAAAACTCTATAAACAATTCCATAATCAACGCTATCACAAACAAGGCTACAAACCCTGTCATCTTATTAATCATATAGGCATACGCTGTAAATCCAAACATGGCATTTACGATATATAATAGAATAACGGAAT
>JAVWJF010000204.1:0-4822 GCA_036639195.1 Longicatena sp. | reverse complement strand
AAGTCAAAGGCAGCTTGCGACATTCTACGTCGTCGAATATATTCCGCTAAAGAAATACCCACAACATATGTAAAAATACGTTGAAAGTAATACGTTGAGCAATTCGCAATGTGTGCAATTTCTTGGATAGAAATATCACTATCCAAATGATCTTCAATATATGTTATCGCATCACTTAAATTCTTTAACCACTCCATAATTACCTCCTTACAAGTATCTTAAAGGAATAAAAATTTATCTTCCTCTCTTTTCTTGTCATCTTATGTAAACTGTAAATCAATAAAAATTTTATATCAAGACATTCCAACATTCTTATAAATTTACATCCTATCACAAAAAAAGTACAAACACTTTTTAGCGCTGTACTTCTTGTGATAAATGAAATAGGTCTATTATTCCTATAAAAGATTTTGTTTCTTCTTTGATACTTTATAAATCAAAATGATTGCGAATGATGAAATACCAAGCACCAATATCATCAAGTTCATATTGGTAGTATCCGATGTAGAGACCTTGTCTTTCTTTTCCTCTGCTTTCTCATTAGGAACAGATTCAATTTTATCTTTCTCATCCGAAGGATTTGAACTTATCGCATCCTTTTCCACCACTAAGAATTTAGACAAACTACCTGTTTTAAAGGCCACAGTGCCACCTTTTACTTCTGTCTCTAACCAGCTCCATGTTCCATTATCATCAATATGTAAGACCGCAAGCTTTTCTTTATTCCATGTTTCTTCTGATGCTATACGAATTACAATATCTTCGCTAGGTTGTAAAGTCTTTCCTTGTTTATTCAATTTGATATTATAACCTGCTAACGTTTTAAGATTATTTAAATTTTTATCTCCCTTTAAAATTTCTTGCATTGCCTCATTTGATAAAGTATCTACATTTAAAGTGATGTCCTTATCAAACATTCCTTCGATTTGTACTTTTTTATCACCACTTTCTAAGACACGATAAACCTCTTCATCTTCATCAGGCTCATTTACTTCTTCCTTATCTTTTACAAAAGTTACTGTCATATCAACAGCAGCATTAACATTCTTAACAGTTACTGTATTCCCAACTAGTTCAAATGCTTGATTTCCTTTTAGGATGATTTGTTGTTGCTCGATATGATATCCATCTTGTGGTGTTAATGTAAAGCTTACAGTACCATCTTTTTCTACCTTTGTGCTTTGAGGAGTTATACTTCCATGAATAGCATTTGCTTGCACTTTATAATATACTGCTTGCTTTTGTACTGCCTCGATGGCATCTTTTAATCGGACATATACAGACAACGTACCATTGATATCTTCTTCTGCCATTTTAAGTGCGTCATTTAATTCAGTTAAAACCGCTTCTTCATATACTTGACCGTAATCTTGGTTTCTTTTGATTTCATCTTGTAAATTCTTACCAACCATAATGGCTTGTTGAATGTCATCGCTATAATTTAAAGATGTATTATATAATGCAAGAATATCATCACTACTTAGTGAACGGCTCCACATAGAAAGATCATCCATATCAAACCCTATGTTCCCATAACTCTTTGTAGCATCCGTACCAATCATCATATTTAGATTACTTGTTGCGTCACCTATATTTTGGATACTCATTTCTTTTACCATAACACCATCATAATACGTACGCATGATTTGTGCTTCGCGATCAATACTGAAACTCATCATGTGCCAATTCCCTTTATAATTATCCACAACTCCAGTAGAATAAACTCCATTTGTTCCATCACCTAAAGCAAATTCCAGTTTTGATGTATTGGTAGCTTCTGGCGCTATATTAATTCCTTTTCGATAATAATTCGCCCAGTTTTTATTACTTAGAATAGCCGCATAACCATTATGACTTGTTAGTTTTAACCAAAAGTTAATTGTAATATCTTTATCTGTTCCCAGATTCCATTCTTCTCTTTTGCCAAGATCGATGTAATCTTTTTGTGTACTTCCTACACGAACTGCCTTACCATCTTTATGAAAACTATCCGCGAAAGAAATATTTCCATTTACGATTGCTGTTGTAGTATTTGATGTACTATCTTTCAAATCCCCATCGAAGTTCATATCAAGATATTTCCCTTCTTCAATGTTATCTGGTAAGGATGAAGGCCCATCTACAGAAGGTAGTGAAATTGTTCCAGCGGTTTTGAACTCACCTCGTAAAGCTACGCTACTTCGATTTTCAAAATCATCAATTGCATTCACCACTACTTGATAAGTTTTTCCAGGTTCCAGCCCTTCTATATCAAAACTCATATCATTCGGACGATAATAGAATCTTGAGTATGCTTTGAAAGTTCCTTCAAATGCTTTTGTAGCTGTATTACTTTTATCAGGTAATTGGCGAACCTTAACTTTTACAGGTTTATTCGTTGCTGCATCTGTAATTTGAACTTCATAGTAATTTACAAGTTCATCATCATATGCTTGCGAAAATTTTAAAACAACACTTTCCTCAAGAACTTCTTGTGTCGTAATGGTTGCTGATTCATCAAACCAAGGCGCGATTGTACTACGAGTATCATTGGTATATTGAAAGCCTTCTTTTCCTTTTGCTGTTTCTATTACCCATGGCATTCCGATCCAACGTTGATTAGATACATCAAAACGACGAATAACAGTAGAGCCATCCTCCAATATAGAAATAAAATTACAAGTTCTTTCCGTAGTATCTTTATTCCCTGTATTTGAATTAAAGTAACCACCTTCCACAAAGTCAGCTGGTGTATCTAAGTACATATAGTTCATAGATCCATTTTCTACAAATGTAAAATTGTTTTGATAAATAGATGTTTCTTGTTCTACAGAAAAATGTGTATGTGCAGAAAATATGATTGCTTGTGGGTAATCTTTTAAAATGGTTTGTAAATCATTTCCCATCGTATCATAATCCGAATGAAACTCTCCTCCCAAAGATGTTCCAGCATATCCACTATGTGCCTGTATAAAAATAGGCTTTGTTGCGTCATAATCTGTATCAGATGTAATGGATTGTAATGTCTGTTTCAAAAAGTCTTGATACCCTTTTCTTTGCCCAGTATATCCATAATTGTATTCTCCATTATAATCCAAAGTAATGAAATCAAACCCATTCACATCCGTGTGAAAATTTCCTACATATTTACTATCACTATCCCCATAAAACCATGTGCCATCATCCTTATGGTTTTCATCAAATACATCTCCCATAAGATCTGCAATATCATGATTACCACTTGATAACATGACTTTTACATCATCTCCAAAGTTCTGACTTAGTACTTGATCAACTGCACGATACCATCCTTCTACCATGGTATCATCCCCTTTATTATGAGCAGTGTTTTCAGGATCGTTACATCCTACAACATCCCCATTTACCATAATTGCTTGTACATCAAACGATTTCGATTGCGCCCAATTGGCAATACGTTCATATAAATAATTTTGTTGTTCCACATTTACTTGTTGACTATCCTTAGGATCACTAGGCTTCGCCATAAACTCCATATCTGACATCGTTAAGAATTCAACTTTTGTTTCTACATTGTTATAGGCGTTATTTGCCTCATCAATTTTTTCCTGTGTCATTGCCTCTACAACATTCGTTTCGCCTTGAGCAAAACATAAACTTCCTTGTACCGCAAACATTTGTAGCATACAAAGACTTGCACAAATACCCCTTTTAACTTGCTTCATGTATCTCATATAATACCTCCTATAACCCCACTTTATACTAACATTTGGATGACTTCATGAGGGTAAATAGGAAGTGAACGTTCTGTATACTTTGTATGAAATTATATTTTAAACGCATGTGTGATAACCAAGAGTTTATGTCTCTTTTTTATCGCTTTTACATTTATATAAACCAATTTCATAAAATGTTGCTCCTTCTAAAAGATTACAAACAGTTCATAAAAGTTGCACTATTTGTTTTACTTTTTAGACACGAAATCATTTTGTAGAAAACTACTCATACTCTACACATACAAAAAAAGAACCCCTATTGGAGTCCTCATTCTCTATACATCTATAATATTCCCTTACTACTTTTATTCTTTTTCCTTTTTAAGATAGGATCCTCATAATCGATACAAACGATATTTGGATTACCAATAATGGCGAATCTTTTAATTTCCTGATAGATTTCCTGAAAATGCTTTTTATGAAATTGAAAGCCATCTAGCATGATAGAATAAAAGACACGATTTCCATTTTCACGCAGATTTTCTTTCATTCGTTTGCTCATTTCTTCTCGCTCTTCTAGTGTTTTACTTGCTAGAATCCCTATTTGCAAAGAAGAGTTATTAGCTAACATTTCCACCTTCATGATTTCTTCCCAAGTTAGAAAGAGGGGTTCATGTTCTTTTGTATAATCATAAATTCCTTCCTTACAGATTTTGTACATATCTGCAGGGTGTAGAAGTTTACGAACATTGGAGAAAATCACTAAACTTAACAATCCAGCGAGTAATGCCAATAGCATCACTCCCAAAATAGGTAAGCTTTTTACAAGGATGATTACAACAAGACCTGCAACAAATAATGTATATACAAGAATTGCTACTAATATTTTTCCAATATCCTCACGTACAATATATTCCTCTTTCATAATAATTCGCCTTTCTTATGATGTTAATATTTCTATGACATCTAATAATGAATCTTTTTGATAGGTTGGGTTCACGTTTTCTTTCGGTATTACACGAAGATCCTTTTTTAGAGGGATACCCGCATGACGTACTGGCATATCTGTAATATCATCATGGATCAAACAACAGTGCATGTTCCCTGCAAGTGCTGCCTCAATCCCAACAATAGAATCTTCTAAAACT
>JAVWJF010000203.1:0-4834 GCA_036639195.1 Longicatena sp. | reverse complement strand
CTTTATGACGTAAATCCCATTTCATACCATCTTCTTGAATTTCCGGCAATGTATCAGGTTTTGTAATTTCCTCTTTACTTGGTAGCACATCCACTGCAAACTGTGGTGTCCCTTCTGCTAATTTTTTCAAATCAACCTGCGCACTATACCCTTTCAAATCTTCGCTATCTACTGTGTTTTGGCAACCAACAAGTGCAATACATGTACATAAACTAAGCAGTGTCATAAAACAACGTTTCATAAAATACCCTCCCTCTTTCTTTAGTTTTCGTTATTAATTATACAAATTTCATATTATTTCAAAACTCTTTTTATAACTTCATATTTACTTACTATAGTATACCTATTTAAAAAGTTGTCAAATACTATCACGTGTTTTATACATATCGTACATCAACTATAAAATACACTCACTTAGAAATAAAAAAATCAATCCATAAATTTAACTATGAACTGAATCTTTTTATTATTTATATGCCAATTGCACAACATTCCAGTTACGTAGTACATTCGCATAATCTTTTGCATATGCCTTTGCCTTTGCTAGATTATGATCTAAGTAATTTCCACATTCCTTTGATTCTTGTGCACCAGGTATATCACCTTCAAAATCCCTAATAAAATTCATCGTATCCTTGATAAGTTGAATTGCTTCTTCCTTTGAAATGCTATCTCTTGTAAGAAAATAAAACCCTGTACGACATCCCATAGGACCTGCATATACAATTGCATCACTATATTTTGAATTACGAACGTAAGTCGCAAACAAATGTTCAAAGGTATGTAGTCCATCATTTTCTAGATATGTTCCAGCATTAGGTACTACCATGCGCAAATCATAAGTTATGACATCTCCATCGATTCTAGATACATACATTCCTTTCTTTAATATATCATGATTAATACAAAAGCTTGTTATTTTATTCATTTCTTTCACCTCCTCTATAGTTTACCATAAAACAAAGAAAAACAACCACCTCAATGGTTGCCTCACTTACTACATTAGTTTACCTCTGCGTATTTTCTACGTTCAGGGCTAAGGTTATCTACATAATAACGAACAGTTAGACTAGCTGCACATTTGCTTTTGTTTTTTGGTTCTACGATAAAACCATCACCTTCTAGCATTGCATCTAGCATTGCTTTACAACATACATTCTGATTTTTAATCCCTGGTTCACATTCTTCAAGTAAATCTTTTGCATTTACTTCAATGTACAACCATTGTTTATCATGCGCTTCCTGTTTTTTAGCCTGTAAACAATCCAAGTAATCCTGCATCTGTAATTTTGCCATGGTACTTCTCCTTTTCGTTAATTTACACTTTTATTATAGCACTATTTGTTCGATAGTCAAAATACCTTAGAAAAAATATTAAGATTTCAGCTATGGAACATATTGGCAGTAAGTTAGGTTCAATAGGAACTTAATGAATGGTTATGGAATCCTCTTTTCTAATGTATTGTATAGCTGCTTTGTCTCTTTTTCTGTTTTTTCATTTACCACAAGAATAGAATGATCCTTTAGAGTAAGAACAATGTATGTTTTACAATCCTTAAAGCTGTATAACATATATCGTCCATATGCTTCATTTTTAAAGTGTCCAGCACTTACTTTGAAATCACCTAGACCATTTTTTCTACTGCCTAAATCTAAGTCTTCTTTTAGTTCTATTTTTTGAATATCGCTAAATTTAACTTTTTTACTTTCTACAAGAGATGCTTTCGCAATTAAATTGGTATCTGTTACTTCGATGCTTACATTTCCACTCATCAAAAAGAACGCTACGATGAGCAAAGTCGCAGCACCAATTATGATACTTACTGTTATGGATATCTTCTTGCTTTTGGTATTTGTTTCTGGTAATGGCTCAGAGGAATCACGTTTGCACCTTGTGTTTCCTGCCACTAATATATATACGATATCTATTGCCATGACTGCCATAAAGAACCAGACAGGAAGAACATCTTCTAAAAGAATTTGCGCAAGTATTGTTAATGTAATAACACATGTTCCATTTCCTACTACATGACACAATTTCTTTTCATCGATTTTATTTTTTTCTTCTTGAGAACTAGTATTATATCCTGCGATTAAAAATGCACCTTTTCCCATATATAATAGCAAATACAACTACAAGTATCCACATGAGTGCCATATGCACGCCTCCTAGATCATCTTTATCTTTTTAAGTTTAGATTAAATTTTTTCTTTTAGTTTATCAATACACCAGTTTGCCCATTTAATTTCATTTTGATAATACATAAAACCATACGTCATAGTCATTCCCCAAAAGAAGGATTCATTATCTTTATGAATTTTCTCTTCAAACTCAGGGATTCTATTGATATCCTCATTCATTTCATCGATAATGTCTGAACATTTACGAATATATTTCTCTAATAAACGCATTGTTTGATCAATATCAATATTGCTTGAGAAGAAAATCTTAATCAACAATGGATTTTTATATTTCATGATATCTTCTAAATTGGCATCTGCCAACCAACGGTGAAGTTCTACTTTCCCTTCTTCACTAATATGAAAAAGTTTCTTATTTGGTTTATCGCTTTGATATACAATGTCACTAGTAACCCAATGCAAATCACTCAACGTATTTAATTCTTTATAAATTTGTGATGTCTGGGAATGCCAAAAGAACGCTATTGATGATTTGAAATAGCGGTCAATATCATAGCCTGTCATATCCGTGTAATTTAATAAACCCAAAATTGCATGTTTTAAAGGCATATCATTTCCTCTTTTCTAATGTTGTGATATTCTACTATTAGAATACATCAGATGACAAAATTATGCAACCCTACTCCAGTTCTTCTGCTTCTTGTTCAATTTCACTAGGTGTTTCTCTATTTCTTATAGACTTAATCGCTTGTATAATTTTTTCATTATTTTCTACTACGAAATTTTGAATATCTTTCGCTTTTTCTTTCATTAACAGTTCATAATTCTCTATGATTCCTAATGTAACTTCCTTCACATCTATTTCATTTAACTTAGCAATTGGATTATTTGCCTTTAACTCAGTTGCCATTTTAGAAATAGAATCCATTGGTTGTAAATCCTTGATTTTCGCTGTGAGTAATTTGGTTTTTCTTCGATCGATTAAATCCTGGAAGGAGATATTCCCTACTTCTTCATAACTGATATCTTCAAATAAGGAAGTATACTTACTTATATGATAAATTAGCACTTTATATAATTCATTCATCGATAAACCACTCATAAAATAATCATCCATATGATGAACAATCGATTCCAAACGTTCTTGTTTCAGATTCACAAAGAAATCATTCACAAAATGATATACCAGTTTTGGCATACCTGTTTTCTTTTCAGCTAATAAATATAGATTTTCTTCAAAATCCATCGCATATAAATTATGATTGTGATAAAGCTGGATCAAATTGTTACATGGATAACATGATTTTATGTAATTTGGTTCTTTCAGATGTTCGAAGAAAGAAGAGATAGTATCATTTTCATTCTCAAAAATAGTAAGTTTTTTTAGAAATTGTGGATCCTTCGCACGACGTTGATATACTGATAAAATGGAACGAGTAATTCCAGGCGCATTAAAGCTACAAACACCCATCAATTTCTCTTCCAAAGCATCCTTCATCGTTAATGCACAAAACAAAGCTAGATTTCCACCCTTGGAGTGGCCACATAAATAAAATGGCTTATCTATCGTTGTATTTTGAATATGATGTAAAGTGAGTACTTGTTGGTAAGTAGGATTCTTCAACAACAGTCTGAAATTATCCATCCAATCTTCCCATCCACATGTCTGGTGAACATGATCCAATGCTTCGCTACCTCGAATCGCAAAGATAAGTGCTTCTTCGCATTCAAACACATAGTAAACTACACCACTTTGTGCATTGTCATTGAAGCATTCTTTTACATACATCGTTTCGTATAAATCGCGTTGTATATTTTCTACCATTTGTAAGTTACAAGAAAAATCAATCATACTTTCATAATCTTTTCTTAACTGTTCATCTTGTAAAATATGATCTATTAAATCCGCGACACTTTCACCAATTTCATAACAATCAAAATACGATAACAAGGATACATCATAAAATGTTTTTTCGTTTAGCATACTCTCATCCTTTTATGAATCATTATAAATCTTTTCATCAAAATTACAAGGAACTTCATATGAATAGAGATATCATTTTTGTAAGGAAGTTCTTGTCTTTTTTTGTAACTCGCAATACAATGGGTACAATGGAGGAATAGGATATGGTACATAATGTAAAGGGTGTTTTATTTGATTTTAATGGAACTATGGTATTTGATAGTCCACAACATAAAAAAGCATGGGGTGTCTTCTCAAAGAAATATCGTGGAATTGATATTAGTGAAGAAGAAATGGAACAAATGCATGGTAGAACCAATAAAACAATTATAGAGTTACTATTAAAAGATAGTGTAAGTGATGAAGAGAATGAACAATTATCAAAAGATAAAGAAGCTCTTTATCGTGAAATATGTACAAATTTAAAAGATGACTATCATTTAGTAGAAGGTCTTGAAGAGGTCTTAGATGAATTGAAAGCACGAAATATTCCAATGACAATTTGTTCTGCATCTATAAAGGAGAATATCGAATTCTTTATTCAAAGATTTCAATTGGGGCGTTGGTTTTGTATAGATAATATCATTTACGATGATGGAACACATGCAAATAAAATTAGCATGTTTCAAGATGGCGCAAAAGCTATACAAGTTCCTGTAGAAGAACCTTCAGTCATTGATAAATTAAACAATGTTGCTTCAAACACTGTTCGTCGTTTCAGTCAAACTG
>JAVWJF010000202.1:0-4835 GCA_036639195.1 Longicatena sp. | reverse complement strand
AGGTATCGCAATGAAACGATTATGTTTTGGTACACTCATGCACATATTGTATCAAGCTCGTAACCAAAAAGTTACGAATGATTTGTTGTGCGATGCCATCTTTTCTTCTTATTCTCAAACAACAAATTCTTTTGATAGTTCCTTGCCTGGACATCTCAAAAGTGGCCGGAATAATGTACCACCAGATGTGATTGCCGCTGCTAGAGATACATCATTTGAAGATGCAGAGAGAGTATTTGAAAATAAAGTAGTAAAATTAATAAAAGATAGTAAGCGTGAATCGGTAGTTCGTGCTATTAAAGTTATTTTGCGAGAAGACACAACGATTCAAGATCACTCGGTAATTGGATATGTTAAAGGCTATGAAAAGCTTAATATCACAAATAACTCTACATTTAGCTTATCGGCTCTTTTGGCCTCAGTGTTTTACTATGCAATAATTGAAGTAAAGAACCAAGATTGTCAAGCTGGAATAAAGGAGATCGATAAAAAGTTTGTTGAGTCTTTTGACCTATCTGATGAGCAGATTTATTTTGAAAGTGCAAAAGCTGAATCGCAAATCCCTTTACATAAGACTTTACATGACCCGACTTTTGACAGGGTATTTGAAAAAGTGTCCTCTATAAATATATTTGGTTTATCTAATCCGTCCAATGTACATATATACGGTGTTGACGCTAATAATTGCAAGTTTAAGTTTAGGGCGCTAAAGGAATATCTTGTGGATAACATAGGAAACTATGTCTTTTCTAGAGCGAAAACAAACAGACTTATTACTTCAAAGAAAAGTTATGCTATAGGTTCACAAGCTTTAATTAAATTTATGCAAGCTTATGGAGCCTCTGCAGAAACGGTCCTAGGAGAAATGCTCCTTTATGTATTTATGGAACAAGAGCTAAATGCACCTAAAATAATGAGCAAAATCGAAATAAATGATCTGGGTAGAAGCATCGAAAGTAAAAGTGATGGGGTTCACCTACTTGCTATAAATGATAATGGCCAGCTATTCCATCAGCTTGTCTTTGGAGCATCAGATGTTCATGGAGATTTAGCCATAGCGATTGACCGTGCATTCGATAAGATTATTGAGATTGAAAGTAACAGTGACACTGAATTAAAGATGGTGGAGAACACCACGCATGGAAGTATCTATGATTCTGATACAACAAATTATATGGTTAATCTTCTGATACCTAATAAAGCTAGTGTAGCAAAACCAGATATGGCCTTTGGTGTTTTCCTTGGTTATACACTTTCGTTAGGCTACACAGAAACTAATAATAACAAGTATCGTATTGCAGTCAAAGAACAGATGAAGAGAGATATTTCTGCTCTAAAGCCGTATATTGAACAGAAAATTTTTGATAACGGTATGAGTGGGTATAATTTTTATTTTTACGTTGTGCCCTTTAATGATGCTCCATTAGAGAAGAGCAGTATCATATCGGAAATGCTTGATGGGAGGTAGGAGGATGCAAACACCAAGAAATCAGACTCTTGCCGAAGCACTGTATAGAGATATTGACAAGAATGATTATTTGAAAGAAATATACGAATCATTGCTTTATGATTATTCAATCAATCTGTTTAAGTTAAGAAAACAGCAAAAAGAAATAAATATAAAAGATGCATTAAGATTTGCAGATTTGTTAGCAAAATCCACCCTTCCAGATAAACGTGATGAACATCGCTTGTGGGGTCAGGAACTCGTGATTTTGTTAAGTATTGTTTATCCAGAGGATTTAGCAGTAAAGTATTACCTCGGTTCTGTTCTTTCGACAGTTGGTAATTATCGTGGCTTGAAATCCACTTATATTGAGGGATTTCAAACTTCTAATGTGTTTGATGGTTTGTATTTTGAGTATGATAAATCTAGGTTACAAATACCAGGTGAAGAGGGCAGTTATTTTTTTCATGATCAGAAAGATGTGTATGATGGATTAAATTATAAGTACTTTAGCTATTCTGGACCTACTTCTATGGGAAAATCATTTGTCGTACAAACATATATTAAACAACAAATAGAAAATGGTTCAACCAAGAATTACGCTATTCTTGTACCCACTAAAGCTTTGATAAACGAAGTCAGAAGTGAAATAATTGGAAGTCTTCAAGAAAAGCTAAAAGAAACAAATTATCGTGTTGTCAGTGCATCTGGAGATATTGTATTACAACAAGAACACAGCTTCATTTTTGTTATGACTCCTGAACGTCTACTGCATATTATGATAGGCAAGCCACAGATAAAAATAGATTTCCTATTTGTAGATGAGGCTCACAAAATATCTGATAGAGGAGGGCGAAGCACATATTACTATAAAGTGATTGCACAGCTATCTAAGATGAAGGAAATGCCAACAGTAATTTTTGCGTCCCCAAATATTCCAAACCCTGAGGTATACCTCAGTTTGATACCAAAAATTAATATAGATGAAGTGAAAAAACTAGCATCAAAATATACACCGGTATGCCAGTTTAAATATTTTCTAGATTTGTGCGAAGGTCAAGCTTATTTTTATAATGATTATTCTAAATCATTATCATCTATAGGAAAAATACCACAAGAAGATGAGCTGAGTGATATTGTTAATCGAGTTGGATCCACACAACAAAACATTATCTATTGTAATTCGAGACAAAAAGTTGTCGATTATGCTGTACAATATGCAAGCAAACTTCCTATTAAAGATGATGAAAAACTTATCTCATTAGCTAATGATATCCGTAATGAAGTCCATAATGATTGTTATCTTGCTGATTTAATACAACGAGGCGTAGCATATCATGTCGGATACCTCCCTACCAACATCCGATTAAGAATAGAGAAGAGTTTTGTTGATGGTATTCTAAGAACAATATTCTGTACTAGCACACTTGTTGAAGGAGTAAATCTACCAGCAGACAATTTATTTATTACAAGCTATAGAAACGGAAATTCTAATATGGATGAGGTGGAATTTAGAAACTTAGTAGGACGTGTTGGGCGCATAAAATATAATTTATATGGAAATGTGTTCTTGATTCGCATGGAGGACAGACTTAAAACTCAGAATTATATTGATTTACTTCAAAATGATGTTCCAAAACAAGAGATTTCCATTAACTTAATAGATAACAAAAAATATTTAAGCTTGGTAGTTGATGATTTAGCTCGTGGTGATATGGAATTGACTAAGGTTCGTGAAGCAGCTACAGAAAAGGACTTTGATGCTCTACGTAAATTTGCAATGATTTTTACCAAAGATATTGCAGAGGATAATATTACACCTATACGAGAAGCTTTTTCATCGCTATTAGATGAAGAAAGTGAATATAAAATAAAAGAAAACTTTCCTGTCGAAAAGACAAGTGACGATATCAATTTTTCATACGACCAAATTATCAATTTAAGAGAGCTTGTTGAAAGTGGACAAGAATATCCAAAATTAAAAGGAGAAAATGATGAGGTTGATTTTGAAGAATTAGTCGATTTCCTTATGAAACTTCGAAAGGTTTTCAAATGGGATATTTATGAAAAACGTACGATAGGAAAATCAGGTAGCTATAGAGAGGACTCTGTTGTCAGGTGGTATGCAGTTATTCTATTAAGATGGATTAGGGGCAATGGCCTTAGTCAGATTATATACCATGCACTTAAATATAAAGAGAAAAATCCAAATTCAGGTGTGTGGGTTGGCAATATGAAAATGGCTGATGTTTATAATAAGAACTCCAAATCCCACAAAAACTATATTATTGCTGAAACACTTGGTGTAATTGAAAATGTCCTTTTATTTAGTATCTCAAATTATTTTAGGAAATTTTCCCTGGAATATAGGGATGTACATCAAGTAGATCATTTCCAAAATGATTGGTATGAATATGTGGAATACGGTACAACAAATCCTTTGACTATTTTTCTTCAACAAAGTGGTTTTTCACGAGAATCTTCAAAATATATAGAAGAACCATCTAATCAGAATAAATATTTAATAGAAGTTGATGGTGAAATAAAAATTCACCGTTCGATACTGACATGTGGTAATGTCGGTGTAGAAACTGAATCACACGATATACAATTTAATATGCCTGAACTATTTATAGACTAGTTTTAAGCATTAATTAGGCCTCCTGCAGAAATGCAGGGGGCTATTTTTTTGTCTTTTTTAATTCCCATACGTTATCCATATTCCATCCCTACTGTATCCATATTTTAAGGATTAGTAATCAGTGATAATAGAAGTATCAAAGGATTATCTTTGAAATTCATTAGATGTAGGAGGTGAACATAATGCGAAAAAATTCAAAGCAAACATCAAAAAGAGTGGCATCAAAAGCAAGCAAAATTCTTAATGATGGTCGCTACAGCAAGAAAGCCAAGTCTGTGGCTGGTAGTGCTTTAAGTCAAACAAGACCAAGCAAGAAAAAGTAATTTTCAAAACAAATGATAGGTAGAGACAGATTTGAATAATCAGCCTACCTATCCTCCCTAAGGGAGAAATCTATCCAGAGCGGTTATCGCTCAACAAAATCAATCTCAAAGTCCTAGTGCGCATACGGACGGCGGGATGCATAAGAGTTCAGAACACAGTGATAAAGACTGTGTTTGGAATGAAGATGCACCCACCGTTATTTCGTGCGCCCTTTTTTAGGACAAGCGGAGTCTGTGGTCATCTTCACCACAGGCTCTTTTTGTATTCCGCCGCCCAATGACTAGGCGGAAAGGAATACTTTATGAAGATTCGAGTTTTATATGAAGACAACATCAAAAACGGTCACAAGAACTACACCACAATTGAAATTCCAGACGGAGATTACAGCGTCATGCTGGATATCGACTATGAGCAACGTCTTGC
>JAVWJF010000201.1:0-4868 GCA_036639195.1 Longicatena sp. | reverse complement strand
AAAACCTGATGCAGGAAATGGAAATGTGCAAAGGCCACAGACACCACAAACTCCTCAAACCCCACAAGTAAACCAACCTACACAAGGAACTACACAAGAGCCTAAGAAAGATACAACAAAGGATACAACGAAAGATACGACAAAGGATACAACAAAAGATTCTGAAAAAGAAGATACAAACGTAACTGAAAATGCAACACCAAAGGCAAAAGATGATGCATCAAACCCATCTATGTTCATCATTGGTGGAGCTGTAGTATTGATGTTAGTTTCTGCTGGTGCGTATATCGTTAATCGTAAAAGAAAGGCTTAATTTGTAATACATGTAACAACCAATTCATAAAAAGAAATGGTAAAAAGGGTCGTATATCTTAGGATATGCGTCCCTTTTCTTTTGCTTTTTAGAGAATGAAAAAGCCATAACCATTTGGTTATAGCTTCATGTATAAGATTATTTACGTAAGGAATCAATATACTTACGAATATTCGATGCATTACTATATGTTTCACATCCATCTTTTGTACATACCACTAAGGTAGGGGCTTGCATAATCGCAAACTTCTTCGTAAGTTCAATATTATCTTCCGCATCCACTTTATCATATTCTACACCAGCATTATTTAACCATGTAGATGCAATCTTACAATTTGGACAAGTCTTTGTTGTGAAGAGCATGATACCTTCTTCATCAACGACTGGTTTTTCTATTTGTGTTTCTTTTGTGCTTGGACTTGCAAATGCTTCTTTTCCGGAAAGGATAGAATGTCCAATGTCGTATTCTTTACGTTCTTTGTATTCTTGCGCTTTTCCTTCATTCCAGTTTTGGATAGGTCGATAATATCCTGTTATACGACTCCATACTTCTGTTGGCTTTCCACAAATTGGACATACATATTGTTCACCTGTTAAATACCCGTGAGTCTTACAAATAGAGTAGGTTGGGGATAATGTATAGTAAGGTAGTTTATAGTTGTCAGAAATGGTTTTCACAAGGCTAGCGGCAGCTTTCCAATCAGGAAGCTTCTCACCTAGGAAGGCATGGAATACAGTCCCTGATGTATAGAGGGCTTGTAATTCATCTTGTACATCCAATGCATCAAAGATATCTTCACTAAAGCCTACAGGCAAATGAGAACTATTGGTATAGTATGGTGTTCCATCTTGTGTTGCGCAAAGGATATCTGGGTATAGCTTTTTGTCATGTTTCGCAAGACGGAAGGTAGTAGATTCTGCTGGAGTTGCCTCTAGGTTGTATAAATCACCATATTCTTCTTGATAAATGACCAAACGATTGCGCATATGATCCAATACTTCTTTTGTAAAGGCTTGTGTTGTTTTATCTGTTAAATCTTTACCTAACCAGTTGGCATTTAGACCTACTTCATTCATTCCAATCAAACCAATGGTAGAGAAATGATTTTCAAAAGATCCAAGGTAACGTTTTGTATATGGATAAAGACCTTCATCTAATAAACGAGTAATGATATCACGTTTAATTTTTAAGGAACGTGCAGAAATATCCATCAAACGATCCAATCGTTTATAGAAGTCTTCTTTGTTCGTTGCTAGATAGGCAATACGAGGCATGTTGATGGTCACAACACCTACAGAGCCAGTACTTTCACCACTTCCGAAGAAACCTCCAGATTTTCTACGAAGTTCACGAAGATCCAAACGTAAACGACAACACATACTACGTACATCACTTGGTTCCATATCACTATTTACATAGTTAGAGAAGTAAGGTGTACCATATTTTGAAGTCATTTCAAACAATAAACGATTGTTTTCTGTATCTGACCAATCAAAATCAGAAGTTATAGAATACGTAGGAATAGGATATTGGAAACCACGTCCTTGTGCATCTCCTTCAATCATAATTTCTATGAAAGCTTTATTGATCATATCCATCTCTTTTTTACAATCTTTATATTTAAAATCCAACTCTTTACCACCAATGATACAGTTTAGTTCTGCTAAATCATTAGGTACACTCCAATCCAATGTAATATTAGAAAATGGTGCTTGTGTTCCCCAACGACTTGGTGTATTCACCCCATAAATGAAAGATTCGATACATTTTTTTACTTGCTCATAAGATAAATCATCTGCTTTTACAAAGGGTGCTAAATACGTATCGAAAGAAGAGAATGCTTGTGCACCAGCCCATTCATTTTGCATAATACCTAAGAAATTGACCATTTGATTACAAAGGGTTGCTAAGTGAGAGGCAGGCTTACTTGTAATCTTTCCACTAACTCCACCCAATCCTTCTTGAATCAATTGTTTCAAAGACCATCCTGCACAATATCCAGTTAACATACTTAAGTCATGGATATGTACGTCACCTTTACGATGTGCACTTGCTATTTCATCATCATAAATTTCTGACAACCAATAATTCGCAGTAATGGCTCCACTGTTATTTAAAATCAAACCACCGACGGAATAGGTGACGGTAGAGTTCTCTTTCACACGCCAATCGGTTGCTTTTACATAACTATCAACTAAGTCTTTATAATCTAGAATGGTTGACTTCATATTACGTAACTTTTCACGTTGTCTACGATATAAGATATAAGCTTTCGCTACATCAGCATATCCAGATTCAATTAGTACGGCTTCTACACTGTCCTGAATATCTTCTACTGCGATTTTATCTGCTTTAATTTTTGGTTCAAAATGGGATGTAACACGAAGTGCTAACATCTCTATAATACTTGGATGATATTGACGTTCAACTGCTTCAAATCCCTGTGTAATCGCATCACTAATTTTTGTGATATTAAATTCTCTTTCTTTGCCATCTCTTTTAATAACTTTGTACATGTAAGTTTCCTCTCTTTCAAATACCCCTTAACTGTGTGTTTGGTATATATTCCTTTATGATTTCTAGGAATGTGTGAAGTGTATCTATGTCATGCGCATGTAATCCTGGTGTAATGACATGGTCACTGTCGACGAAATTTTGAAGATAATAAGCATCTGCCCCTTGTAGCCATTTCACTATCTCTTTCATATCTTCTATACTATGAAATTCTTTTACGATGGTTGTGCGAAATTCATAATCCACTGCATTGCTCAATAGATATTGAATACTTTGTTGGATAGGTGTGATATCAAAGGTGGTTAAACCTATGGTTTCCGCATATCGTTTAGGGCTGTTTTTTATATCCATGGCAACAAAATCCACAAGCCCTTCATCTACAAGATGTTGTAAGGCACTAGGATTACTACCATTGGTATCGAGTTTAATCTTATAACCGAGAGCTTTTACCTTTCGCATAAAAGGTTCTAACCCACTGCTTAATAGAGGCTCTCCTCCACTAATGCAAATTCCTTCCAATATTCCTATTCTCTTTTTTAAAAAGGATAGAATGTCTTCTTGTGCAATTTCTGCTGTATTCTCGGGAAGAAATACCAAATCAGAATTTTGACAGAATGGACAACGGAAGTTACACCCTCCTGTAAAAATTGTACTGGCCATCTTTCCAGGATAATCTAACAGTGTAAGCTTTTGAAGTCCAAAGAGGGATATTGTGGAAGTTGTATCTTCTTCTTCAAAATTACGGGCAGTATCACATAGTTTTTCCAAAGATGCCTCGAAAAGTTCCTCTTCCTTCGCATCCATATTACTGGTTAACTTCTCCCACCATCTTCTTCTAATTTTATATATTTCGGGAATGATTTCTTTTGTTTTCTCAGTTGTATATAAACAACGAACGCGACGATCTTCTTCACTTGCTACAGTGGTAACCAAACCTTGTTCTTCAAGCTTTTGAACACTTTTTGTAATCGTTCCTTTATCGAAACAACCTTTCAAAGCGAGGTTTTGCATACTGATTCCTTCATTTTCATAAATGAGAATAAGGAAGGGGAGTTGCCCTGAACCGATGCCGTATTCTGCTAGTTTTTTATCGTAATACTTTTGTCCATTACGGTACAAAAGAGAGATGTTCATAAATAAATAATTACTGCTTTCCATGGTGTTCTCCTAATGGTTGACAATTCAACTATTATCATATTAGCACATGAAAGTTGAACATTCAACTAAAATAATGCGATGTTTTAAATTCTTAAGAAACCGTTTACAACCACAAGTATCAACTGTTGGAAAGGAATCAAACACGATATATGATGAACTTCATAAAAAGATTATTAATCAGTACAAAATGTCACAAAAAGTCTATACATTGTGAAGTGCACCCTATAAATTGGGCAACTAATGATATGATCACTCCAAAGTAGACAACGTAAATAAATAAAACGTTGCGTACGAAAGGAGTGATCTTTTCTTATGGAAAGAAAAAGTAAATATAGCGTCGAACAAAAAATAGAAGCAGTGAAGAAATTCAAAATTCGTAAAGCAGGAATTGAATATTTAATTAGATTGATAGATATTCATAGCATAGATATCTTAAGAACAGATAAAATAACTATTATTTAACGACGCTAAAAAAAAGAAATTATAAGTAAGGTACTAATTGATAATCGCTCTTCTATATCTGTTGCTTTGGAATATGGTTTATCATCAAAAGGAATGATGAGTAACTGGATTAAGTCGTATAAAGACAACGGATATGTTATAGTAGAGAAACCTAGAGGGAGGTCACCTGCTATGAAAACAAATCAATCTAAAAAAGAATATAAAGAAATGACGCTTGAAAAAAACAAGTATAATGAAAAGCGTATTCAATACCTTGAAGCGGAGAATGAATACCTAAAAAAATTGAGAACTGTGGTTCAGGCAAGGAAGAGTCAACAACCGAAGAAAAAGTAGTGGTGGTTTATGAATTACAGCGAATATATCTAATCTGTATTCTTCTTACAATATCAGGACTCAAACGTTCCACATACTATTACACTC
>JAVWJF010000200.1:0-4873 GCA_036639195.1 Longicatena sp. | reverse complement strand
TGTAACTCCAGCTAATCTAAACTTAACCTTTGTTCCATCTGCATTGGTTCCTAAATAAGCAGCATCTGCTCCATAGCATCCATTTGTATATCCATCAGGATCTTCTCCATCACCTAAATAATTAGTATTGACACTACACGCCTTTGTTCTAAAATTCACAACACCATTTGTTACTGCACGGATTTGATCATTTGTGTAAACTGCCAATTTCCCAACACTTCTTGATCTTGCTTTTTTATTCATTGCAGTGTTTGCTTCCTTAAACGTATCATAGCTTGCGATTGTTTCTGGTTCTGCATTCCCTATTTGTACCTTTAAGTCAAACGTTGTTTCTTTATCCATTTTTTCAGGTAATTCTAATTCATCCGTAATATCTTCATTCGTTTGTTTTATGTAGGTAATGTTCCCATCTTTATCTAATGCAGTAAATATGCCTTCTTTCTCCAAGGTGCTTTGAGCATTTGATACATCATTTTTTTCGTCAGACGCAAAAACACTGTCCATCTGCATAGATGTCAGAGTGATTGCAGTTAACATAAATCCTAGCCCTATAACCTTAGCTTTTTTTGCATATTTCATTTCATCACAATCCTTACTTAACGGCGACATGAAAACATATCGCTCTTCTTTCATTATATAAGAAAAGCACTTTTGTTTCAATTTTTAAGGGGCTTTCAAATCTTAAGATTTTCATACATTTTCATCAAAGAAAATTTGCAAATATAAAAATAAAAAATAGCCTTGCTTTTTTATATACAAAATGGTATACTAATCTAGCAAATCGTGTTTTAATAAATGTGTATTGTACGGAAGGAGGTAACGGTATGTCAAAAGTCTGTGCAATTACAGGTAAAGGTCCTTTATCTGGTAACAAACGCTCTCACTCTATGCGTGCTACTCGTCGTAACTGGAATGTAAACTTGCAAAAAGTTAAAGTTATCGTTGATGGAAAACCTCAAACGATCCGTATCAGTGCTCGCGCGTTAAAAACATTAAAAAACAAAAACGCTATCTAATGAGTGAATGAACAGGGAAACCTGTTTTTTTTATACCTATGCCCTATGTGTATAGGTTTTTTTGTATTCTATTTTTAATCATGTTACGCTCTATAAGAGTACACTATTCCTTTCTTGTTGTACCTTGACTTTTCCCTTACGGCAAGGTGTAACATAAAGACACAGGATAAATAAACAGGAGGAACCCATGTTATCTATAGGAGAATTTTCAAATATATGTAAAGTATCTACTAAGACGCTTCGTTATTATGCAGAAATAGGTTTGATATTACCAGGAGTTATTGACCCGAATAATGGGTATCGTTACTATACCATTGACCAATTACAGACCATGTTATTTATCAATCGTTTAAAGTCGTATAATTTCTCGCTTGATGAAATAAAGAATATTTTAAAGACAGAGGAAGCTTATGATGATTATTTACAAATAGAACTCATGCGAAAGAAAAAGGAACTGGAAAAGCAGTTGTTAGCATGTACGGAATCGCTAGCACAGTTAAATCAAGATATCACGAACTTGAAGGAAGGAAAAAACATGATGTCTTATTATGAAGACATTGATGTTAAACTTCTAGATGTACCTATGATGAATATATTATATATTCGAAAGTGTGTTCATCAAAGTGACTTTGAAGATGAATATAAAACATGTTTCTATAGGCTCTTTCAAAAGATTAGCGATGAGTTGCTAACTATAATAGCTCCACCAATGGTTCTTTTTCATAGTGCTGAATTTGATGTACATGGATTGGATATCGAATTCGCTGTTCCTATTAGAGAATGTGTTACTGGGACAAGGGATTTTAAACCTGGACTGTGTCTTTATACAAAACTACATGGTTCTTATACACAGCTTCCTTCTATTTACGCAAAGCATCAAGAATGGGCAGAAAAAGAAGGATACATAAACAACGGTCCTTTGTTTGAAATCTATGTAAATGATCCTTCCTCTATCCATGATGAACATGAACTTATCACGGAAGTTTATTATCCTGTAAAAAAGCTATCCAAAGGATGAAGGAGTATACAACATGGAAAAAGAAAAACAACTAGAATTAGAACAAAGGATTGCTCAGGAGTATGACAATATGGCTGGTATTGTCCTTATGAAAGATAACAACGTGGTGTACGAAAAGTATTTTAATGGATGTGATGAGAATAGTTTCATTCATGTATACTCTGTATCAAAAAGTGTTTTATCTATTTTGTTTGGGATTGCGATCGATTTAAAACTCATTCAAAGTGTCGATCAATTGGTGTTGGAGTTCTTTCCTAATTATAAGGTAAAGAAACACGAGCACACCTTACAAAACATCACTATAAAAGATGTATTATCGATGTCTGCCCCTTATTCATATAAAGACAATCCTCTTACGTACATACGTTACTTTATGAGTAAGGATTGGGCAAAGTTTGCACTGGATAGATTGGGAGGAAATGGTACTATTGGAGAGTTTCGTTATACGCCTTTGATTGGTCCAGATATTCTAAGTGCAATTCTTGTACAAGCAACTGGTCAAAGTGTTCTTGCCTTTGCGAAGCAATATTTGTTTGATCCTTTGGGAATCATCGTTGAGAAAAGCATTATCTTAAAAAATGCGAAAGGACAGATGGAATTTAATAAAGCTACCAATATCAGTGGATGGGTTGAGGACTCTTGTGGTTTACAGAGCGGTGGTTGGGGGTTAACACTTCGGCTAAAGGATATGGCAAAGATAGCCCAACTCTTCTTACAAGGCGGTGTATGGAACCAACAACAGGTGGTATCCTCTTCATGGATAAAGGAATGCACAAAAGAACACAACCGTTACCAAGAAATGAATCTTGCCTATGGGTATTTATGGTGGATCCTAGATGATCAATCTTATGCGGCAATGGGAGATGGAGGAAACATCATTTATTATAATACAAAGAAGAATCTAATTGTTTGTAGTTCCTCTCTATTCGTGAAAGATGCCAAAGATCGCATCGCATTGATTAAGGATTTTATAGAACCAATATTAGAAGATTAAACAAAAGAACTACGATGTACACAAATGTGTAGATGGTAGTTCTTTTCATTTATGAAACATCAAAAATGCTATTACCAATAAATTCCGCAAGGATGGAATGACGTGGAATCGCACCTTCTTCCCCTTCCACAAAGTATTCCAAGAATTTATTTAGTCGATTCGCTTCTAAATATTCTGCTTCTTCTGGTTTTACCTGCGCTAGTAATGGTACAACTGTCTTCTTTAGAATAGATAGCTCATAAATCATAGATGTATTGAAGATGACATCCGCTTCCTCTTGATATGGATAAATATACGTATCTTCTCCATGTTTCACATTTTTCCAAAAATGAATCGTAGATTGTGCACTCCAAGTACGTGTACGATAATCTCTTGCGATTCTTCGAATCAAACGATAATCACTCGTAGGTATACGATTATGCTCATCTAAGTTTAGGTGCGTAAGTGCATTGATATAAATTTTAAATTTCGCATCTTCTGGTAGATACGCAGATGTTTGTGGATTTAAGCCATGGATTCCTTCTATTATGAGGATATCCTCTTCTTGAAGTACAATTTCATGAGATTGCCATTCCCTCATACCAGTCATAAAATTGAATACTGGTAATTTCACAGGTTGTTTATGAAGCAACTTTAACATCGTTTCATTGAGCAAGGTTAAATCCAAAGCTTCTAAACTTTCAAAATCATAGCTTCCATCCGCAAGTTTTGGACAATCTTCACGATTTCGATAATAGTTATCCATAGAGATTGCAACTGGATTCTTCCCTAATATTTTTAAATGAATGGACAAACGATTCGCAAAGGACGTTTTCCCTGCCGAACTAGGACCTGCGATCAAAATAAATTTGGTATGAGCGTGTTGGGTAACAATGTTACTTGCCAACTCACTTAGCTTCTTTTCCACCATGGTTTCACTCATGAGTACCATATCATCCATTTTTCCATCTATGATATTTTGATTTAACGAAGATACATTGGATACACCAATGAGTTTTCCCCATTCTTCATATTCTTGAAATACTTGGAATAATTTCGTTTGATTTTTAAATGTATCACTTGGAGAAAGCCATAGTCCTGGAGCATAATAACGAATTGAAAAATGCTGTATATAAGAAGTATCTGGTAACATGATTCCATAAAAATAATCTTCATATCCACATAACGTATAAATACTGCTAGATTTACTTTTTCGATTTTTTAATAACTGTGCTTTATCCTTCATACCCTTTGCACAAAACAATGTGACCGCATCTTGAGTAGATACAACATTTCTAAAGATCACTTCTTTTCGTTTGATGATTTCTTTCATCTTTTGTTCTATATTACGAACATCTTTCGGCGTTAAAAAACCATCCTTTTCTATTTCGCAATATTGTCCGTCAGATAAGGAATGTTCTACATGTACAATTGCGTTTTTATCGAGTTCATAAACAGCCGCAATCAATAGAAAACTTAATGTCCTTTCATAAATAAGACGCCCTGTTTCACTTGTATCATATACAAACTGTAGTGTTCCACCTTTTTTTATTTGGTAATTAAGATCATGCAGTTTTCCATTTAATACACCCGCATAGATATGTTCTCTATCTTCTCTATCTTTTATGATATCCATAATCTTTGTTCCAGACTTTATTTCAATGGAGTGTTCATGTATTGCCAACGTTAACATGTGTATCCTTCCTTTCTATTATAATTATAGTAGCTCTATCATATTTTTATTATACTACATTCTTTTTGATACTCATTAAAAAAACGTACACTTTCATGTACGCTTTGCGATTATGATATGCATCTATATTTTCTGTTCTTATATGTTTTCCATGTAATATACAGCATCACTCC
>JAVWJF010000199.1:3994-4877 GCA_036639195.1 Longicatena sp. | reverse complement strand
ATGTGACGAGCTATTTAAACACCTATCATATGACACCTAAGGAATTGGCAAAAACAATCATTCAGGATATTGAGAAAAGTACATATATTACCGCAACAGCAGGAATTGGTACGAATTTATACCTTTGTAAGGTTGCGATGGATATCGTCGCAAAGCATGTGAAACCAGATAAAGAAGGTGTAAGAATAGCGTTGTTAAATGAACAAAGATATCGTGAATTGTTATGGGGACATACACCAATAACTGACTTTTGGAGAGTTGGGAGAGGGTATGCGAAGAAGTTAGCACAAATTGGAATCTATACAATGGGAGATGTCGCAAGATGTTCCATTGGAAAAGAACATGAGTATTACAATGAAGAACGTTTGTATCAATTGTTTGGTGTAAATGCGGAGTTGTTAATTGATCATGCATGGGGATATGAATCTTGTACCATGGAGGATATTAAAGCTTATCAACCAGCGAATCACAGTATAGAAACAGGACAAGTTTTAAGTTGTCCCTATTCATTTGAAAAGGCACGTTTGATTGTAAAAGAAATGCTGGATTTATTAGCGTTGGATTTGGTAGAAAAACAATTTGTAAGTGATCAAATTGTATTGCATGTTGGCTATGATATCGAAAATAGTGAAAAGGCTGCGCAATATGTCGAAGAGTTTACAACTGACTATTATGGACGTAAACTACCCAAACACGCGCATGGTAGCGCAAACCTGGATAAACCAACTTCCTCATCAAGAGAAATCATACAAGCTGTGATGAAGGTGTATGATGCCATTGTGAATCCAAACCTTACCATACGACGTATCAATATATCTGCGAATCATCTCTTACACGAACAACAAGATGCCAATCAAACGACTTGTGACCAATTGGATCTTTT
>JAVWJF010000199.1:0-3984 GCA_036639195.1 Longicatena sp. | reverse complement strand
ATTATGAAGAATTGGCAAAACAAGAACAACAACGAACCATTGCGTTAGAAAAGGAAAAAGAATTACAGAAAGCAACCCTTCGTATCAAAAAGAAATATGGTAAGAACGCATTGTTAAAGGGTATGAATTTAGAAGAAGGTGCACAAAGCAAAGAAAGAAACGAAAAGATTGGTGGACATAAAGCATAAAGAAAGTGAGCGATTATATGGAAAAAAAGAAAACAAATACATATGAAGATATCATCCATTTACCAAGACATCAATCTAGAAAACACGCTCCTATGCCCCGTCTTTCTAGAGCTGCACAATTCGCTCCATTTGCGGCTTTGACTGGGCACAAAGAGGCAGTTTATGAAAAAGAAAGAATCACAAGTTCTAAAAAAATATTGGATGAAACTGAAAACATACGCTTAAATGAAGAACTACAAAAGATTCTATTACATATAAAGAAAAGGCCACGTATCAAAGTGACCTATTTTGAACCAGATATTTATAAACATGGTGGTGAGTATATCACCATCAATAAGAACCTTAAACGGATAGATGATGTGGCGCATGTGCTACATTTTGAAGATCAAACGAGAATTTCCATTGAAGATATTTGTGAAATAGAAATGCTAGAAGATTAACTTTTTAAGAAGTTTCTTTCCGATAGTTTCTTGGCGTTGTATGCATATAGCGTTTGAATACTTTAGAGAAATAACTAGGGTCTTCAAATCCACATAACGCACATATTTCAGTTATCGGTTTATCACTCTCTTGAAGATATAGTGTGGCTTGTGATATACGATATTGCATCAGGTATGAAATAGGGGAATCATGCAATGTTTTTTGAAAACAACGCAAAGCTTCTCTCTCACTGATGTTGACGCAATCTGCGATATGTTTCAATGTAATATCTTCTTGGTAATGATGTTGAATATAATGCAACATATATTTGATACGTTTTACAGAGTTTGTCTCTTCTTTACTAGTTTCTTGTTCACATAATACATGAGACACTAATAAATACCACATATGAGATAATTGTTCTCGTACTAGCATTTCATAAGCGAATCCACCTTTCTCATAATGCTCAAAAGCTTGTAGAACACATTGAGCGGCTTCTTTCTCCCACATCTTTGAAGAAGACATTCTTATATAGGGAAGATTGTTGTTGTGTAAGAGGGGATCAATATAATGTTGTTGTACAACACCTGAAGTTTTATCACTGACAAGATCTGCAGAAAATACAAAAGAATAAAAAATACAGTTTCCATGATGTCCCTTGATGGAATGCAAGACATTTGTATTAATAAAAGCACCCTCTTCTTCTTGTAAGATAACTTCTTCCTGTTGGATTTGTAGCGTTGCACTTCCTTGATAGATATAAAGCACCTCAATGGTTTCATGCCAATGCCAAGGAATTTCATTTGCGGGCATTTGTTTTAAGTCATTATAGAAAGCACTGATAGGAAATGTATCACTACCAGCCGCAATAATTTCACGGCGTCGTTCATCAAGTTCTATTTCACAAATAGGAGTTTTCATAGGATATCCTTACCTTTCGTCCAAATTGTAATACTTTATGGCTATATTATTATGGTAAGAATGCTCTTTTGTCAATATAATTATAGTTAGAGGTGATCAAGATGGGTAATTATTTAAAAATAGATTTACATATGCATAGTGTGAAAAGTGATGATGGAGAATATACTCCAGAACAATTGATGAAGCTTTGTCATAATGCAGAATTAGAGGTTGTCGCAATTGCGGATCATAATAGTGTAGAAGCAGTATCTGATGCGAAGATAGCCGCAAGTGCATTAGGGTTAACATTAATTCCAGCAATTGAACTTGATTGTGTTATTGATGATGTAGAATTGCATGTGTTAGGATATGGCATAAATGAAGCAGATGTAGCCTTCGCGAATGTAACAGCTTCTTTATTAAAACAAGAACAAGCCGCAGCTGGAACACGTTTACAACTTGCTCGTGATTTAGGATTGTATATCGATGAAGATAAAGCATATGAACTATCTCATCATGGATGTATTACAGGAGAAGTGATTGCGGAGGTTGCCTTAATGGATGAACGTAATCATGCGTTCTTAAAAGAATATTTGCCAGGAGGATCACGCAGTGATAATCCATATGTTAACTTTTATTGGGACTATTGTTCACAAGGAAAACCAGCATATGTAAAAATCAATTATATGAGTTTAGAAGAGGCAATCCATTTGATTCAACATGCAGGAGGTATTGCTGTACTAGCACATCCTGGAAACAATACGAAAGAAAATGTAGACTTATTAAACTATATTTTCTCTTATGATGTTGTTGGAATTGAAGCATATAGTAGCTATCATACCCCAGAACAAGTAGAATTCTATCGCAACTACGCAAAAGAACATCATCTATGTATCACAGCGGGTAGTGATTTCCATGGAAAAACAAAACCAGCAATACATTTAGGAGAGATGGAGTGTGTCGATCCTGAAGAAATTTATCAATCCAAAGTATTGCATATTGGAATTTAAAAAAAGCCGATGTACGTGAATGAAGTTATCATGTGCATCGGTTTATTTTTCTCTTTTCTGAAAACGAAGCAAAATGAAGAAGAAAACACCCATTCCAATTAAAACAAACATATTATCCCATAAGGTCGTTGTATGTGTGCCATATTCAAAGACTAATCCAAACTGTTTCTTAAACTCTAACAAGGCTGTTTCTTGTCCTGCAGGAAACGATCTTTGTAAGACATCTTCCATCATCACATTGCGAAATAATGCAGCTCCATGACTTGGTGGAAACCAGGCGATGATAACTTGTAAAAAACGAGGTAAAGAACCAATGGGAACATAGATCCCCATCAAAAAACCAGATAGGGTACCAATGATCGTTGTAATATTACTAAAAGAGGAAGCACTATTAAAAAATGACATAATAAAATAAAGCATCGAGGTACAAGATAAAATTGATAATAACATGATTCCAAACAATTTCATAAACGTCACAATATCCAAAAGCTTTCCACCATACGCTAAAATATACATCTCCGCGATACCAAGTGTTACAGTAGAGATGAGAAAGGTAATCACAATAGTAGAACAAATATATGCAACTGATATCTGCATACGAGAAATAGGGGAAATACGAAAATCATCTAGGATGTGATGTTGTTTATCCTCAATAACAATACCAAGGACACTTAAAGATGTGGTCAAAGAAACAATACCTAAAGTACCCGCCATAATCCATGTATCACTAATTTCTCTAGCGGTATCTGGGAACGGTGCTTTCAGTGGTTTAATCATCATATCCCCAAGAAAGCAGATGTATAAAAACAGTACAATAAAAACTGCCATAAACGAAAAGAACAGTGCACTTTTATCCTTGAAAAACAACATCATATTACGCTTCATTAAAATTGCGATAACGCTCATAAAACATCTTCCTCTAACATATTCAAATATAGTTTCTCCATGGTTCCCTTATGCAATTCAATATGATCAATACTATGTTCACACCCTCTTAAAATGGACATGAGATGATAAAAGTTTAAGACTTCCACATCAATGTAGGAATTCTTTTTTTTATATGGAATTCGTTTCATCTGCAATTGTTTTGCGATCGTAGATAAGGCATCGCTATACAAATAGAGATGTTCTTTTTCAATGGAGCGAAGAAGTTCTTCCTTTGTCCCATCAGCCACAATTTTCCCATGTTGTAAGAGTGTAATGTGATCTGCTATTTCAGCTTCTTCCATATAATGCGTTGTCATAAAAATCGTCATGTGTTCCTCATTGTGAAGTGCACGAATCATATCCCATAGTTCCTTTCTAGATACAGGATCAAGTCCCGTACTAGGTTCATCGAGAATAAGAATACTAGGTTTTGGAATAAGTGCACGAGCAATATCCACCTTACGACGTTGCCCACCAGATAATTCTTGTACTTTTTGATGTAGGAAAGATTCTATATGACATTGTTTCATTAGCGTTTG
>JAVWJF010000198.1:0-4882 GCA_036639195.1 Longicatena sp. | reverse complement strand
CATGGGCTACTCATGATTTGTATACGTCCTTGAAACTGTACAAACACAGAAGGAAACAATTGTGTAAGTGAGAACCCTTGTATTTCCATCGAATAATACTGTGGAATGATAAAGATACAACCAGCAATCATCAGGGAATGTAGCGGCTTATGAAACAATGTGGAGGTGAAAAGAGAAAGTGAAGAACACCCTAATCCCGCAATCATTGTCAATAAAAAAGCTTGCATATTGATTTGCGAAAAATTATAGATTTGGAAAGCATTTTCAAACATTAAAATGGTTGTATCACTTCCAGAAAGATCTAGAAAGATCTGTGAGGAAACCTCTAGCACTCCATACATCAATAGTCCCATGATAATCGTAATGATCCATGTGGAAAGTATTTTCGCCCACGCAAGTTGTCGTTTGCCTAGCTTTGAACTTTTCAACAAATCCATAATACCTACCGCATGTTCTTGATTAAACAAATTTCCAAACAACAACACACAAACCACCAGGTAACATAAAGCACTGTTTTTATAGATTTCCATTCGATCAAGCCATCCCTCATATGGTCCATATTGGGGTGTATGATTGAGAATATCTTGTTTCACTACATCGGGTGCATCCTTAGAATATAAAATACCTTGCCTAAAATTGTAGTAATTAAAGGTATCATAGTACGCATGGTGAATTGTTTGATAGTGAATATCATTGACATCTACACTTTCTTCTTGTAAGGCATTCAATTCTTGTTTTCTTTTTTCTATATAGGAGGGAGTTACACTTCCAGCAATATCTTTGCGTAAAGTGTCCATTTCCACTTTTTGTTGTTGAACGCTTATTGATGAATTTTCGTTGTATATTACATTTCTTTGATCCATCCACTCAACAACAAGAACTTGAACAAATGGACTCAAGATAACAATGCCTAGTAAAGCACAACGTTTCCAAGAATACAAAAGCTTTTTTATTTCATAATATAATACGAGTTTCATAGTTCATCCCTTCGATATCGTTTGTGAAATATAGTGATAACCCAGTAGAGAATGATAAGTGTTAACGTAAATACTCCCCAGCGCTCTAAAAAACTAGCAATATATTCAGCGATATTTGTGCTTTCCATAAGAAATGAAAGGGAAAGCAAAAATGCATATAAAACAACAAAAATATTCATCACATGATGATGTTTAAAAAAGTGCAGAATAAGGGCATTGATAAAAAAGAAAGGAACACAACCACCGCTCATTAATACCCAAAAATTATACTCACTATAGAAAGATAAATATAACGAAACAACAAGTATTCCTGCAATCGAAACCAACGTTAATAATAGCATCTTCCAAAGTAGTAAACGTTCAAATGCTATTCCACATGCACACTCTACTTCTTGCATACCGAAGAAATCACTTGAAAGAAACTCAACAGCGATCACACTTGAAAGTATCGTCGCAAAGAGCATCAATAAGGCGAGTGTATTACTTTGTAGTGATAGCTTTATGTGCATCCAAGCAGCTATTAAAATACAAACAACCAGCACACTTTCTATTACAAAGAGTTTCCAAGCTTGTAGTCGAAATACATCTAGGAACGTTTTATAGAATTTTGTTTCTTTTTTGAACCGATTTCGCTTTATAATTTTTTGAGAATATTGTATCGTTTCCAAAATGTCCTGCGTTGATATTTCTGGAATTTCAATGTTTTCTAATGTTATCCATTCTTCTTTCATTTCCAGCCCTCCTTTCGAGCTTTTTCTTGTAATAAATGGATGGCCAATTTCAGCCTTGACTTAACCGTTGATACATTTACGTTTGTAATCAAAGAAATGTCTTTGAATTTTAGATCTTCATCAAAACGTAATATAATCACCTCTTGCAAGTATTGGGGAAGTTCTTTCATCCATTTACGTAAAATAAGTTTTTCTTCATTGCTTTGTACTATGTACTTTACGTCATTTTGATGATCCACTAGGAGTTCTTCTTTCAGCTCTTCTGTAATTTTTCTAGATTTTGTATAATCAAAGATTAGATGCGCCGCAATACGATATAAATAAGGTAGTAGTTTTCCACGTTCTTCGTATTTTTCTACATTTGCAAAAAAATGATAGAAAGTCTCCTGTGTAATATCTTTTGCCAAAGAAGTATGTAAGATTCTACGGTAGACATATGCATATATCTTTGGATAATTTTCTTGAATCATCTGTTCTATTTCATCTTCAGCAAGTGGTGCTGTTTTTTTCACACAAGTTCCTCCCTTCATACTGTTTAACGATTTCTATATAAGAAAGACGAAATTATTTTCATAAATTCGCAAAAAAATACACAGAACTTAACATCCTGTGCATGTATTATCATCACTTTGCATCATCAACATACGTCCATAATGTAAAATGATATGGGCTTCTTGTCCTTCAAACTCATTGGAAATAGAGTAGATATCAGAAGGTACTAACTTCTGCTCATAAAGAGGATACGCTACTCCTGTTTCGCTTATACAGCTTTCCTCTAGTGCTAAAAAGGATAAATACTTATGTTCCTTTTGTATTGTATATTCACCAGGCAACAATACTTTTAGAATGTTGTTTCTATCCATAAGAGTGATTGGTAAACGTCGATGTATCATCAAATGCAAGTTCGCAAGTTCATGATCCATACGACCACCCAATCCACCATATAAGATAATTTCTTCATATCCGAGGTTCATTGCGTAATGAATCGCTTCTTCACTATCGGTTTCATTTTTTTGTGCAGGTAGTTTTTCAACGTTTGTATACGTTACTAATTGTTGGTATACTTCTTCACTGATACTATCAAAATCTCCGATAGCTGCCACTAATGGAATCCCTAATTCCATGCATACAAAGGCACCATGATCTACACCGATATAATCGTAAGTTTCATCATAGATAAGTGTATCACTCATGCCCGCAACTAATATTATTTTACGCATAACAAGGAGTCTACTGCTTGCGCAATGTTTTGTTTGAAGACATAGCTTCCCGCAACCAATGCATCACAACCCGCTAGAATAGCTTTGCGTCCAGTTTCTTCGTTGATTCCACCATCGATTTCAATTCGTGTATCCAAATGTTGAGCTTCTATGTGTTCACGTAATACACGTACTTTATCAAGTGTATCTTCCATAAAGGATTGTCCACCAAACCCTGGTTCTACAGACATAATCAAAACCAAATCCATTTCATGTAAGTGAGGAAGTAACGCTTCTACCCCTGTCTTTGGTTTTACAGATACCCCTGCTTTTACACCCATTGAACGAATATGACGACATAAGGCAATACATTCATCTATATCATTAAGTGCCTCTACGTGAAAGGTAATGATATCCGCTCCAGCTTTTGCGAATACATCCGCAAAGAATTTAGGATCGCTTACCATAATATGCACATCCATGACCATATCCACTGCCTTCTTAAACCCTTTTAATAAATCAGGTCCAAACGTTAGATTTGGCACGAAGTGTCCATCCATGACATCAAAGTGCATCCACTTTGCATTACTTTCATTTAATTCCTTTAATTGTTCACTCACTCTAGCATAATCTAAAGAAAGGATCGATGGCGCAATTACTACTTCTTTCATTCTGTTTTCCTCCTTAATATTTTATTTTACGTTGTTTAATCATAGTAACAATTTCTAAATAATGTTCATAGCGCGTTTTTGATATGGATCCCTCATCCACTTTCTCACGTATTTTACAATTTGGTTCTGATTCATGGATACAGTTATTGAAGCGACATTGTCCTTGATATTCCCTAAAGTCTGGAATGCTTTGTGCAAGTGCTTCGATTTCCATATGTTCAAAATCCATGGATGAAAATCCTGGAGTATCACCTACCCATCCTCCGGCAATCGCATGCAACTCACAATGTCTTGTCGTATGTTTTCCTCGACCAAGTGCCTTGCTGATTTCTTGCGTACGAAGATGAAAGTTAGGATCAATACGATTTAACAAGGAACTTTTCCCTGCTCCACTCTGTCCAGTTAATACACTGATTTTATCTTTTAAAGCATTTATTAATGCATCGCTTGCATACCCTTTGCCACTTAAGTAAACTTCATATCCACTACGTTTATACTCAGCGATTTCTTCATAAATAGGATCATCTTGTTCAATCAAGTCCAACTTTGTAATACACAATACGGGTTTGATATCCGCATATGTAATCAAGAAGATAAGACGATCAATTAAGGTCGTAGAAAAATCTGGATCTTTCGCAGACATTACAATAATGGCTTGGTCTACATTCGCAATACTAGGACGAATCAATTCATTTTTACGTGGAAGGATCTTTTGAATTCCACACTGATCATCGAATTGTTCAATCTCAACAAAATCACCTACAACAGGAGACTTCTTTTGGCGTAGCTTTCCCATAGCGACACATAGGATACGCTCTTTTCTTTCATTTAAAACTTCATAACGATTGGATACTATCTTAATGATTCTTGCTTTCTCCATATTAGTAGTACTTGATTGTGATTGTGCTTTCTCCATCCTGTGTGTACCATGTACCTTCGGCTGGATTCACTTCCACAACAACTCCTGTCTTTGTCGTACCTTGTTCTTCTTCTGGTAAATCGTGGATGTCCAATTGTATTAACACTGGCTCTACTCCGGTTTTTTCTTTGATCAAGCTTGTTGCTTTCTCTACACTTTGTCCAATGATATTTTCAATTTTAAATTGCATATAATCGGATACGGTAACTTTTAAAGTGTAAGATTTTTCTGGATCTAGTTTTTCTCCAACATCGATTCCACTCTGTGATAATATTCTACCTGATAGAACACCTGCCATTTGTTTCTTTGTGATTTCTAATTTTAGCTTTGGCATTTCTTCTTCTAGTTTACTTTGTATATCACTAAGTGCTTGATTTTTATAATC
>JAVWJF010000197.1:0-4895 GCA_036639195.1 Longicatena sp. | reverse complement strand
GAAGATGATATATATAGCTACAAAAGATGTAACAAAAGTAAGCTATAAAATGATGTGTTCTTTCAAACACATCTAGATACTGTTATACTTAGAGTAAAGAAGTAATTATAGAAGAGGTGATAACATGAGAAAAAATTAATACGCAAGGAAAAAGTCCTTGCATAAGTCATGAATAAAAACTTAGGAGGGCTAAATATGAGCTATTTTTATTATGAAGACAAAAAAGTATATTATAAAGAGAGTGGGAAAGGAACACCGCTACTTCTCTTACATGGAAATACAGCATCTTCTGTGATGTTTTATGAAATTGAGAAATTGTTTCGTAAAAAGTATAACGTGATATGCATTGATTTTCTGGGACATGGGAAGTCAGAGCGGTTGGATATATTTCCTGCAGACTTATGGTTTTATGAAGCACAACAAGTGATTGCGTTCTTGAAAGAGAAACAATATGGTAAGGTGGATATCATTGGTACTAGTGGAGGTGCATTGGTTGCCATTAATGTTGCGTTAGAGGCTGGGGAATATGTCAATAAGGTTATTGCGGATAGTTTTGAAGGAGAACGATGTATCGATGCATTCACAAAGAATATTACACAAGATCGATATCTTTCGAAACAAGATAAAGATGCTGTGCAGTTTTATCAATATATGCATGGTGAGGACTGGGAAGGTATCGTGGATAAAGATACTGCGGCTATCGCAGAACATGCGCTAAATATTCAGAATTTCTTTCACAAACCGTTATCAAATTTACAAGCAGATATTTTGCTTGTTGGAAGTCGTGAAGATGAATTCGTTTGTTCTTTAGGAAGTGATTATTTTGATCGCGTGTATCGAGAGATGTTAGATAAGATACAACATGGAAATATGCACCTATTTGAACATGGAAGACATCCAGCAATGTTATCAAATGCTCAACAGTTTTACGAAATGAGTATTGCATTTTTAAAGGGAACTGATGAGACAAGCAATCTTTAGAACCTTTAAATAAAGCGATTCTATGCATTTAAAAAGAAGGATTCTATCATTTTTAAGTTAGAAAACTCAAATAAATACGAACTAAATGACTTAGTTTTAAAAAACATGTGTACTAGAGTGATTTATGAGTTGACAAAGGTAGATTATAATGCTAGGATTACACTAGGTGATAATATGAGTGAAAGAAGAAATACACCCGTAATACAGCTTCCACATTGGGATCAACTACCAGATATGGAATTGTATATGGACCAAGTTGTAACATTACTAAATGACTATTTAAAACCTTTTCAAAAGGGTCAGGATAAAATGGTAACGAGTACCATGATTAACAATTACGTAAAGAATGGAATCGTACATCCACCTATAAAGAAACGTTATACCAAACAACACATGGCATACTTAGTGGTTGTTTGTGTATTAAAGATGGTTTATCGAATGGATGAAATCAGTAGTTTGATCTCCGTTCAAATTGATAAGTATCCTGTAGATCAAGCATACAATTATTTTTGTGCAGAGTTGGAAAGCTGTCTAAAATGCATCTTCCAACATAAAAAAATTCATCACGTACCAAGTGATGATGAGGGAAGTCTGGTTGTGGATTTGATTCGCAATACAGTACAATCCATTGCATATACGGTATATGTACGACACGCATTAGATAAGAGTACACAAAACGATTAAATCCCAGTGGTTACTGGGATTTTGTTTTATGTAATTCATCAAATTTTTCTTTCATTGTAGGATTGTTTCTTACTAATTTTTTAACACTTAAGTCTTCGGCTTTATTGTTTGCTAAGCGAAGGTTGTTTTCAGAAGAGAGTAGAGCATCTTTTGTTTTTTGTAGATGCATAATTGTTTTGTCCAATTCATCGATTGCAGATTTGAATTTACGACTTGCTAAATCATAGTTTCTTCCAAATTCAGATTTAAAGGTATCTAAAGATTCTTCGAAA
Source organism: Longicatena sp. (assembly GCA_036639195.1). Taxonomy (GTDB): domain Bacteria; phylum Bacillota_I; class Bacilli_A; order Erysipelotrichales; family Erysipelotrichaceae; genus JAVWJF01. The sequence goes on along the minus strand of JAVWJF010000197.1, from coordinate 2,958 downwards.
TTAGTAATATCGATATTTTGTTCACGGATAAGAGCTACTTCTTGTTTATATTGTAAAGAGTTCATAGCAGCATTGCGCAATAAGGTAATCATAGGAATAAAGAACTGAGGACGGATTACATACATTTTCTCATATTCATACGATACATCAACTATTCCAGTGTTATAAAACTCATTGTCGATTTCTAATAAGGACACAAGAATTGCATATTCGCATCGTTTTTCTTTACGATCTTTATCCAACTCTTTGAAGAAGTGTTCATTTTTCTTTTTGGTCGCAGTAGTGTCAATTTCATTTTTCATTTCAAACATAATGGAAATGATTTCAACACCTTGTTCATCATACTCACGATAGATATAATCTCCCTTGCTTCCACTAGATGCATCGTTATCTTTCGCAAATTCCGCGCGTGGGAAGGCAGTTGTACGCAATTTATTAAACTCATATTCACAGTGCTGTTCTAAGCTTTCTCCAATCATTTTCGTAGATTGTTTTGCTTTGAAATCTTTATAAAAGGCGATAGTTTCTTCTTTTTGCTTCAATTCCATTTCATAGCGTTCTTTTAAAGAGTTCTTATCCAATTGGTTTTCTCTTTCCAATATCGCAAGCTTTGATTGTAGCTCATACAATTCCTTATCTTTATCAAATACAGCTTTTGAAATTTCCAATTTCTTGGAGTTTTCTAAATCCTGTTTTTTTGCAAGTAAATCAGCAATTTCTTTATCTTTTTCAAATAGTGTTTGATGAAGTTCATGTTTTGCTTTTTCTTCTAATAAAGATAATTCACTTTGATGTTGTAGTTTCATCTGTTCTACTTTTTCAAGCACCTCTTGTTGAAATTCTTGTGTACGTACTTGTTGTAAAATTTCTGCATAACTTACTTCATCAATGGTGAATGTTGTACCGCAATTTGGACACTTAATCTCATGCATAAAAAGACCTCCTGGTTGAATGAAAATATATAGCGTAATTATATCATAGATGTTTGCACATGTCCGATATAAGATATATTAACTTTTATCATCATCTAGATCAACAAAAGGGTCACCAAATATTACCCATAATATTTTAAAATGGCGAAGACAAAATGCTTTCATTCTTTTCGACAAGCTTTTCTTGTTTGTAGGATTTGACATATCATGAACTCCTTTCAGCTGATAAATGTTTTTCGATATTGTTGCGGAGATGTATGTAACAATCGTTTGAAGACTTGAGAAAAGTACGACTGGGAAGAAAATCCGACAATATTGGCAATATCCCGACTACTTAAGTTTGTGGTTTCTAGTAACATTTTGGCTTCAGCAATTCTGCATTCTACCAAGTAGTTGATAGGAGAAATACCCTTGTACTTTTTGAAGGCATGTACCATATAGTACTTATTGATGTATGTGAGTTCACTAAGTCTATCTAAGGTAATGTCTTCTTTAAAATGTTCTTTGATGTATTTTTCAATAAAAATGCATTCTCTTTTATCTTTTTTACTAGTCGTAGCAACTTCCAATGTGATATTTGTTCTCCGTATCATATTAATGATCAAGGCTTCTAGTAAGTTATGTTGTAATACAACTGAAAATTCATCCTTACTTTCCACTTCGTTGGATAAAGTCTTTAGGTAAAATAGAATTTCATGTTTGTAGTTATAGTAATTATGAATACTGAAATCAAATTGACGTTCATCGTCTTGTTCTGTGAAGAAAGCTAGTCCTTCCACACCAACAACAATATATTCCAATGGAGCATCATCTTTACTTGTCTCTGTATGAAGTACGTGTGGATTTACAATGATCAAATCATCTTCTTTGATATCGTGAAAGACTTCATTTACGAAGAATTGACCTTTGCCTCTGATAACATAGAAAAATTCAGTGAAGTTGTGCGTGTGAGGAATGGAGTGCCAGCCTGTATCATAACGAGATTGTGTTACATATAATAGCTTCTTATTCACCTTTATTACATTCGATTGCATATTTTCACCTCTTTGTAAATGGTTTCATGTATTTATTTTTATTATATTGCATATTTTCAAAAAAAGCAATATTTCTAAAACTTTTGACAAGATGTAGCTTGATTTGATGATGCTTGTCTCCTATAATGTGTATGTAAAAAAGATTTCTTATGAGGAGGAAACCTATGAAAAAATTAGTTGCACTGGGGCTTTGCTCAATGATGGCTGTTTCTGTTCTAGCTGGATGTAGTTCTGGATCAGGCAAATCAGGAAGTGATGACAAAGTTCTAAAGATTTCAGGATTGAATGGTGGTTATGGAACAAAAGGTTGGGAAGAAGTAGTAAAAGCTTTCGAAAAAGCAAACGATGGAGTGAAAGTAGAACTTACACTTGAAAAAAACATCGCAGATACTTTACGACCAGTCATTACATCAGGGAAAGATGTACCAGATTTAATTTATCTATCTATTGGTGCTGAGGGAAAACTTACAGATACAATGGTAGCTGAAAAACAAATATCTGACATTTCTGATGTGTTAAAAATGGATGTTCCTGGTGAAAAAACAACAGTTGGTGATAAATTGCTTGGAGGATTCTCTAATGCATTAACATCTAGCCCTTATGGTGATGGAAAAATGTATTTAGCACCAATTAACTACGGACCATGTGGATTGTTCTATAATGCTGGTCTATTCAAATCAAAAGGTTGGGAAGTACCTAAGACTTGGGATGAAATGTGGGCTCTTGGTGACAAGGCAAAAGCAGAAGGAATTGCATTGTTCACATATCCAACAACAGGATACTTTGATGCATTTTTCTCAGCATTGTTAAATGAAACTGCTGGACCGGATGCATATACAAAATTAATGAATTACGATACAGCGACTTGGAAAAGTGCAGATACAAAAAAGGCATTTGAAATCGTTGGTAAATTAGCTAGCTACACAGAAAAGAATACAGTAGCAAATGCAAACAAAGAAGGATTTGCAAAAAATCAGCAATTAGTTCTTGAT